>JAFMSC010000079.1 GCA_017353825.1 Hyphomicrobiaceae bacterium
GTGCGGCGATGGGGCATACCCTAGAGCATGCGCCGGCTCTTGATGGCCGCCGCCAGGGTGCCTTCGTCGAGGTAATCGAGCTCGCCTCCGATGGGCACGCCCTGCGCCAGGCGGGTGATCTTGAGGTCGCGCCCGCGCAGCTGATCGGTGATGTAGTGCGCCGTCGCCTGCCCCTCCACGGTGGCATTGAGGGCCAGCAGAATTTCCTCGACCGGAGGTACAGCCCGTTCGATCAGCCTGCCGATGTTGAGCTCGCCGGGGCCGATGCCGTCAAGCGGGGACAGATGCCCGCCCAGTACGTGGTAGCGGCCCTTCACGACGCCGGCGCGCTCGAGCGCCCAAAGATCGCCGATCTCCTCCACCACGATGATCAGCGAGGCGTCGCGCTCAGCGTCACGGCAGATGGTACACGGGCTCAGCGAGTCGAGGTTGCCGCAATTCTCGCAGGCGACAATCCTGGACGCGGCCTCGGCAAGGGCGGCGGCCAGCGGCTCGAGCAGGTCCGTGCGCCGCTTCAGGAGCGTGAGCGCCGCCTTGCGCGCGGAGCGATGCCCCAGACCCGGCAGGCGCGCCAGCAGCGCGATGAGCCGCTCGATTTCGGGGCCTGCGGTGGGTTTGGCCATTGCAAGGGTTTCCGGATTTGCCTCTCCATGCCCACTTCGAGGCAAGCGGGAGAGGGCTAGGTGATGGGCTCGAGCAACTCTTAATCCGGAGTGTTCCTGCCACCAACCTCTCCCCGATCCCCGCGCCGTTCGGTGCCTGGGACGAGATTGGCGCTACGCGCAGAGACAGATCGCTAGAACAGCTTCAGCCCGGGCGGCAGCGGCAGGCCGCCTGTGACCTCGCGCATCTTCTCCTGCAGCGCCGCTTCCACCTTCGCCTTGGCATCCTGGAAGGCGGCGAGAATCAGGTCCTCCAGCATCTCGGCGTCCTCGGGCTTGAGCAGGCTCGGGTCGAGCTTCACGCCCCGCGCCTCCATCTTGCCGTTGAGGGTGACCTTGACGAGACCGCCGCCCGACTGGCCCTCCACCTCGAGGGCGGACAGCTCTTCCTGCAGCTGCTGCATGCGGCCCTGAAGCTCCTGGGCCTGCTTGATCATTTTCATCAAGTCGTTCATGGGCGGCTCCGCGCGAAAGGTGAGTGGTGAGATGGTGAGCGGTGGGTGTTGCGTCGAGATCGAGGACGCGCCTTTGGTCGATCCCATCAGGAGCGGCAACGCTGCCGGCTGGTGCCGCCCCGAAATCTCACCATCTCGCCTGTCACCCGGTCCCCGTGTCCTCGGGCTTGGCGCTCGGGAGCGGGGCAAGCTTGACCTTGGCGCCGGGGAATTCCTTGAGCACCGCGGCGACCGCCGGGTGGCTCTCAATCGCGCGCAGCTCCGCAGCTTCGCGTTCGCGCTCGACCTCGCCAAGGGGGCGCTCGCCGGGCGCGTTGCTCAGCGCCAGCACCCAGCGCTTGCCGGTCCAGCTGTTGAGCTTCTCGCGCAGCTCGTTGGCGAGCTCCTTGGGCGCACCGGGGAGCAGGTGCAGCTCGATGCTGCCGGTGGGGTCGAACTTGACCAGGCTTACGCGCTCCTCGAGGTCGTATTTGAGCTTGGCCTCGCGCCGCGCCCCGGCCAGGGCCACGACCTCGGCGAAGGAACGCGGGGTCGGCGATTCGAGAGCGGCCCCCCTCAGATCTGGGCGCTCCTCGTGAGCGTCCGGATCATCGGCGTCCCAATCAACAGCGCCAGCATCAACATCGTTCGCCTCGATGGCGTTGGCGAGGCCACTGCCGGACCCACCCTCGATCCCGCTCTGGATCCCACTGAGGTCAAAGGACGCGTCAAGCTCGCCTTCCCACGCGGATGATGGCGGCTGCGGCATCCTGATCGCGGGCCCAACCGGCGTTGAGAGGGCGGGCGCGACGGCTGCCCCCGCGCGGGTCGGCCGTGCGTCCGGCGCACCCTCGCCAAGCGCCTTGATGATGGCATCTGGAGGCGGGAGATCGGCGGTATAGGCAAGACGCACCAGCACCATTTCGGCGGCGGCCATGGGGTTGGGGGCGTCGGCAGCCTCGTCCATGCCTTTGAGCAGGACCTGCCAGGCGCGCGCCAGAATCGGCATCGACAGCCGCCCGCCCAGGTCGGCGGCGCGGCGCCGCTCTTCGGACGAAAGCCCTTCGCCCACGGCCGCGCCGCCGAGCACCTTGGCGCGAGTCGCGGAATGTACGGCTTCGGCCAAGTCACCCAGGATCTGCAGGGGCTCGGCGCCGTCCCGGTGCAGCTGGGCGAACAATTCCAGCGCCTCGCCAGCCGTCCCCGCCAGCAGCTTCTCCACGAGATCGAAGATCCGCCCGCGGTCGGCCAGCCCCAACATGGCCCGCACGTTCGCCGCGGCGACCGCGCCCGAGCCCATCGCCAGGGCTTGGTCGAGCAGTGACAGACCGTCGCGCACCGAGCCCTGGGCGGCGCGGGCGATCAAGGCGAGCCCTTCGTCGTCCTTCAGGGTACCGCGTTCCTTGGCCAGGATGTTGCGGAAATGCTGCACCAGGACCGGCACGTCCACGCGGCGCAAGTCGAAGCGCTGGCAGCGCGACAGCACCGTCACCGGCACCTTCCGCACCTCGGTGGTGGCGAAGATGAACTTCACGTGCTGGGGCGGCTCTTCCAGCGTCTTGAGCAGCGCGTTGAAGGCGCCCTTGGAGAGCATATGCACCTCGTCGATGAGGTACACCTTGTAGCGGGCCACCAGCGGCAGGTAACGCGCGCTCTCGATGATCTCGCGCACGTTGTCGACGCCGGTGTTGGAGGCGGCGTCCATCTCGATCACGTCGGGGTGACGGCCCTCCATGATCTCGACGCAGTGGCGTCCGAACGCCGGCATGTCGAAGGTGGGCTTGTCAACGCCGTCGCGCTCGTAGTTGAGGGCACGCGCGAGAATACGCGCGGTCGTCGTCTTGCCCACGCCGCGCACCCCGGTGAGCATGTAGCCCTGGGCGATGCGGTCGGTGGCGAACGCGTTCTTGAGCGTCGTCACCGTGGCGTCCTGACCGATCAGGTCGTCGAAGGTCGCGGGGCGGTACTTGCGGGCCAGCACGATATAGGGTGCAGCCCGCGCTGCAGCGGCCGCCGCGCCGCGCTCGGTCAGGCTCTGGTTCGCTGGCGTTTTCCTTGCCATGCCTTAATGCGCCATGCCTCTTTGATGCGCCATGCCTCTCAATGCGCCATGCCTCTCAATGCGCCATGCCTGTTAATGCGCCATGCCTCGGAGTGCCCTGCAGATCGGGGTCAGCCCCCTCGTTGTCGAGGCAAGAGCCACAGCTTTGCGGGCCTGGTGCCTTACCTGGGGGTCTTACCCCGTCATCGCCGGCCGAACAGGGTGAATTAGGGCTGTGGGAGGCTGACAAACGACCCGCATCTGGCTCGTTAGGGCTGCTTCCTTCCGGACCTGACCCGGTTGGCGAGGGACACGTCCGCCGCCAACCTCCCGCCGAATTATCCTACAAATGTCCTGCCAATATCAACCCATGCAGCCGCCGTTGCGGCCGGATGTGCGGGGAATGCGTTGCATGGCAGCCCGCCCTGTGCTGAATCTCGCTCATCCTAGCAGGGAGCCCTCTTCGATGCCGACGGTCGGTGCCACGACGATGCTCGACCGGGTTGCGCACAAGCGCAGCGACCCGGAATTCGTCAAGTCCAAGCTTCGGGCGCCCGATGCACGCTTCTTGCTGTTGGCGGACCTCAAGCCGGTGATCCGCTCCAACCCGGAACGCACCACGGCCAGGCTCGCCTGGTTCTCCTTCGAGGAACTGACGCAATTCGGCCTGCCAGCGGCCGACGCGCTGTTCCTGGGCGTGGACGCCAAATCCGCCGGGTACTTCGCGCTCGCCGTCACCGAGCACCGCACCCGGCATGTTCCGGGCGCTGTGGAAAAGCTGCGACCCATCGTCGATCTGCGCTCGCTGGCCATGCAGGGCGCCATGTCGCCAGAGGAGCTTTCGCTGTGCGGACAGGCGCGTGCGCTCGCGCAGTGGCACGATAACGCCCGCTGCTGCGGCCATTGCGGCGGCAACACACTCATCAAAGACGGTGGCTGGCGCCGCAAGTGCTGGGCCTGCGGGCTCGAATGGTTCCCGCGTACCGATCCCGTCGTGATCATGCTCGTCACCGACGGCGACCGCTGCCTGCTCGCGCACGAGCATCGCTACGGCGACAAGATGTACTCGGCGCTCGCCGGCTATATCGAGCCTGGTGAGGACATCGAGCACGCCGTGCGGCGGGAGGTGCTGGAGGAGACCAACATCAAGGTGGGCCAAGTGACCTACCATTCGAGCCAGCCCTGGCCGTTCCCACACTCTTTGATGATTGGCTGCTTCGGGCGGGCCGAGCGCACCGAGATCACCATCGACAGCGGCGAGATCGCCGACGCCCGCTGGTTCAGCCGGCAGGATGCGCGACTGATGCTCGAAAAACGTCATCCGGAGGGATTGCACGTTCCAGGTAGGCAGGCGATCGCCAATGCCCTGATTGCGACCTTCGTCGACGGCGCCTGATGCGGTGCCTGATGGGGCGCCTGACGGGTGCTCGCCGCGGGGTGGTGGGTAAGCGGCTCTCGTACGACCGTGATGAAAACCAAGGCGTCGCCCCATGGTAAGGCAGTGTGCCCACCGCCAGCCGGTCTGCCCCCGGCTGGTCCGCTCAACGCCCGCGCCGATGGGCGTGATGCCCGCCAGCATGGCTTAGCGCCGGCGTCGAGGTCGCGCATGCCCCGTGAAGCCAACGCCGTCGATTTCTGGCGCGGGTTTGCGCTCATTTCGATCTTCATCAACCACGTGCCCGGCATGTACTGGGAGCACTTCACGCACCGCAATTTCTCGATCTCCGACTCCGCCGAGCTGTTCGTTTTTCTTGCCGGGTGGTCGCTCGGGTTGCTGGTGTCGGCGAGCGGGGGACGCCAGGGCGGCGCCATGCCATTGGCCTTCAGACTCGGCGGGCGTTCCGTGCAGATCTACACCGCCCACATCCTGATCAGTAGCCTGGCGCTGGCGATGCTCGCCGGCGTGGCCTACCTGACCGAGACATCGCTCATTCTGGAATGGCACAACGCCGCCGCCTTCTTCCAGGACCCCGCGCACACGCAGATCGGCATCGTGCTGCTCACGCATCAGCTGGGTTACTTCGACATCCTCCCCCTCTACGTTGTGCTGATGCTTATCGCGCCGGCGTTCGTGATCATTGACCGCTTTGCCGCCCCCCTGCTGGTGCCGCTCTCGCTGTTGCTCTACGTCCTGGCACTGGCCACGCCGTTCACAGCTCCGACCTGGCCCGTCGAGGGTCAGTGGTTCTTCAACCCGTTCACCTGGCAGGCTCTGTTCGTGCTGGGCTTCGTGCTCTCACGCGACGAGGGCGTGGGTCATTTTGTGCGCTGCAACATAAGGCGCATCCGGCAGGTGGCAGTCCCTATCGTGCTGGCCGGCCTGCTGATCATCGCTTTCGACCTCTTTCCGGACCCCACCAAGGTTCCAGAACCCAAGCTATTCTTCGTCAACGGCAAGAGCTATCTGACGCCCATGCGGCTCATCCAGTTCCTGGCGATGGCCGCGCTCTTCTCCAGCGCCTATTCGCTGATTGCGCGCTTTACACCTTGGCTCACGGGGCCGCTGTCGAAGCTCGGCCGCAACTCGCTTAACGTATTCTGCGTCGGCTCACTCCTAAGCTTGAGCGGACAGATCATCCGCTTCCTCTACGCCGGGTCGCTTACGGTCGATACGATTGTGGTGGTCGTGGGGGTTGCGCTACTCTGGCTCACAGCGTGGCTGTCGGAGTGGAGACGGCGGCTGGGCCATTAGCAATGAGCCTGCGCAAAGCCATGCATCGGTTGCACATCGCGGCTGCGCTGCTGGCCGCCGCGCCGGCTCTCGCCCCGGCGCGCCTGGCAGCCGAAACGGCGCCCGCTCCGCCATCGGTGAGCAAGGAGTGCGGCGACTCCGGCGTCACCGACCGGCCGCTGCCGAACAGCGCCGCGGCTCTGCAGCAGCGCAAGCGCGTCAAGATTCTTGCCATCGGCGCCTCGTCTACCGCGGTGCTCGGACTGGGACGCGACGGCAGCCCGCTGCTCGAGCGCATCCTGGAGCGCACCATCAAGGGGCTCGACGTCGAGATCATCAATCGGGGCTTCTCGGGCGAGCTCGCCGATGCAGCGGGCGAGCGCATCAGGATCGAGGTGGCCCTCAACCAGCCCGACATCGTGCTGTGGCAGGTTGGGACCAACGATGCCCTCGCCCAGGTGCCGGTGGACACCTTCGAAGAGTCCGTCACCAGTACGGTGCAGTGGCTCAAGGCGCACAACGTGGACGTGATCCTGGTTGGCCTGCACTACGCCAAGCGCTTGGCCAATGACGCACACTACCAGGCGATCCGCACCAGCCTGCGGCGTGTCGCTATCGCCGAGAACGTGCTGCGCATCGGCCGCTACGAGGCGATGGAGGTGCTGGCCCACACCATGGCGAGCAGCGACCGTCCGGTGCTGGAAGACTTCGGCCTCACCGAAGCGGGCTACAACTGCATGGCCCAGTACCTGGCGCGCACCATCACCGTCGGCCTGTTCGCCAAGCCGCCCAAGCCGATCACGCCAGATCCGCAGGGGGCCGACCCTGCCAGCCCCACTCCAAAGCCATAAACAGCAGCCGACACCCCTCGAGCCGCCCCCCCCGCGCCTTGCCGGTCCTGGCACTGCCGTGGCGCGCGCGCCTCTGTCAAGCCTACAAATGCATGGCAGAATATCATCCGCAAGCTACTTGTGCTCCATGCAACACTGGGCAAACTTTGTGCGGGGCTGTCGGCTCAGGGGGCATTGCAAAGGACACACGCATGATGCACCCGCGGCGGCGTGAATGGTTGCTGTTCGACGATCGCGGCGAGACCTGGGCCGCGCAGTCTCCCGAATTGCAGCGGCGCTTGCATTGCGTCCAGGATGACGACGTGCCGACGGGCTTGGTGCGCAACCTGGGGTTCGTGGCCGGGCGCACGCTGAGCAACAACGCCGCCCTGCGGCTGCACGGGGAGCTGGTCTCCGACGTGGCCCTTGCGGCGGCCTTCTATTGGCTGTCCGACTGCCGTCCGGCGCGCGTGCTCATCGATTTCGTGGAGCCATCGCGACCGGCGGAAGTGTGCACCTCGGCCGAAGCCGCCATCGCCCGCCTTGTCGACCTAACGCGCGGCCGCGATTTCAACCGGCATGTCGCCGAACAGCCGTGCTCGATCAACGACCTGCCGGCCGGATCGCCGCTGCGGGGTCTTCTGGGGCTGTGGGCGAGCAACTCAGGCGGCTTCAACGAGGAGGCCTACTTCGAGTATGCGGCGCGGCGTCTGCTCAAGCGCTTCCTGGTCGTGCGCCAGAACCTCGCCAATGCGCTTGTCATCGACCGCATCGGCGACGGCCTACGCGTTCCGGAACGGGAGTGGTTCAAGTCTGCGCTCGGGCGGCCCATCGAGGAGCAGCCGGATACGCCGTACTGGCGCTGGGTCGCCCGCGTACAGCGGGCCGCCTTGCAGACGAACAACCCGGTCTTGTCGGACATTGACGCGAGTATCTACTGGCCCTCGCGCGGCAGGGTCCGGCGCAGGTATCGCCGGCTCCTGCTTCCGTGCACCACGCGCGAGGGAACACGCCTGCTATTCTCCGCCAACAGCTCGGAGAGCCGCATCGCGCTCCGGGGCCAGGTGGCCTAAGAATTCCTGCAGGTCCTCGATCATCTCCGCGGACTTGGACCACAGGAACGCATAGCGCAGGGTGCCCATCCGCCCGTTGATGGCCTCCACTGCCCACTCGGCGTTGCGGTAGCCGTTGCGCGGGTAGACGCCCTTCTTGACGTTGTTCTCCGCCATCACCGTGACCGTCACGTCGGTGTCCCACAGGCCCTTGGCGAGCGCGCGCGACAAACGCGGGAGCCACTCCACGAGCCCGACGCCGCGGTAGTCGCGCCGATACCAGGCGGCGCCGGAGAAGGCGACGCGGCCGCTGGTGCCCTTGGCCGCCAAAGCCGTCACCGTCCATTCCTCGCCCGGCAGCTTCATGGTGTCGGGGTCGCGGTAGAACATGGTGAGGCCTTCGCACTCGTCCTTGAAGTTGGTGTGGTCCCACTCGTAGAGCCGGCCGGCCTGGCAAGCGACCACGTCGCCCAACGCATCGCGTCCGAGGATGAAGAACGCATTGGCGCTGTTGAGGTCGTTGAAGCGCACATCGAACACACTGATGAGCGGCAGCCAGGTGGCGCGGTTGGCCTCGTTCACATCCGACAACTCGCGGCCGGTGGCCAAGGCGAGCCTGACGCCCTTGGCCAGCGCGAGCTGCTCGGCCCCAAGGATCATTGGGCCGAGGACACCCGCCGGGCCGTAACGCAGGGTGATCTGGGAGAAGAGGGTTGGATGCTTCTGTTCAGGTCGCATATCGCCTCGTCGTGGTTGTGCAATAACCGACGGTGAGTCGAAGGAGAGGCGGGCAATTCGCTCGGCTCGCTCATCCAGATGTTCCCGGCCGATGTTCCCGGCAGATGTTCCCCGCAGATGTTCCCTGCAGATGTTCCCTGAGGGCCCCAGTATCGGTTGGATTTCTGGGGTCGCCCCCCTGACGGCGCCGACGCCGTTCTGCTCGGGGCCGCGCAACCAGGCCCGGGCGGCCGATGCTTTGCCGCTTGGCGTGGTTGGCGTCCGTCCTCGGTTCAAGGTTGTGCGAGAGTGCGGACAAATATTGGCACCTTAAGGGAAGGCTTGGGGCCCGTCGGGGCCGGGAACATAGGGGCGGCACGATTTGATCGTGGGCCAAATAGGGCAACCTCTGGGCGAAGAGTGATACGCTTAGTGATACGCTTCATGTGAGCGGTTATGCGCCTCCTCACTTTAGGGGCTCACGAACCCGGACACAGCGTATCTGCGCGTGATATAGCTCCCGCGCCAACATCCGACTGACGGGTCCGTTCCGATCGACGAGCAGACGAAGCAACTGACCAATGCACTCTGCGAAGAAAGCCAAAGCCCGGCCCAAGCGAGCTCTCTCCAGGGCTGCGCAAGAGGCGCGCGCTTGGCCGTTCGAGGAAGCGCGCAAGGTGGTCGACCGGCTCAAGAAGGCGAAGGGCGGCGCCGAGAAGACGGTGATCTTCGAGACCGGCTACGGGCCGTCCGGGCTGCCGCACATCGGCACCTTCGGCGAGGTGGCACGGACGGCAATGGTGCGGCACGCCTTCGAGGTGTTGACCGAGGGTCGCATCGCCACGCGCCTCGTGTGCTTCTCCGACGACATGGACGGCCTCAGGAAGGTGCCCGACAACGTGCCCAACCAGGAGATGCTGCGCGCGCATCTCGACAAGCCGCTGTCGGCCATCCCCGACCCTTTCAGCGACGACTACCCGAGTTTCGCCGCGCATAACAACGCGCGCCTGCGCCGCTTCCTCGACCGCTTCGGCTTCGACTACGAGTTCTTGTCCGCCACCGAGTGCTACCGCGCTGGTCGGTTCGATGCCGCGCTCCTCAAGATGCTCGAGGTCTACGACGAAGTGATGGACATCATCCTGCCAACATTGGGTCCGGAGCGGCGGTCCACCTATTCGCCATTCCTCCCCATCTCGCCGAGGACCGGCAAGGTGCTGCAGGTGCCAATGATCGAGCGCCACCCACAGGCCGGCGTCGTGGTTTTTATCGATCCGGAGACCGGCGAGGAAACCGTGTCGCCGGTGACTGGAGGGCGCGTCAAGGCGCAGTGGAAGGCCGACTGGGCGCTGCGCTGGACCGCCCTGGGCGTGGACTACGAGATGTGCGGCAAGGACTTGATCGACTCGGTGACGCTCTCCTCCAAGATCTGCCGGGCGCTGGGTGGCACGCCACCGGAGAATTTCATTTACGAGCTGTTCCTCGACCAGAACGGAGCCAAGATCTCCAAGTCCAAGGGCAACGGCCTCACCATCGAGGAGTGGCTCACCTATGCCTCGCCGGAAAGCCTGTCGCTGTTCATGTTCCAGAAGCCGCGCGCGGCAAAGCGGCTCTATTTCGATGTGATCCCGAAGGCGGTGGACGAGTATCTGGCCTATCTCGCGGCCTATCCCCAAGAGGAGCCGAAGGTGCAGCTGGAGAACCCAGTGTGGCACATCCATTCCGGGGCGCCGCCAGAGGCGGAGCTGCCCATCAGCTTCGCACTGCTCCTCAACCTTGTCTCGGTGTCGAACGCCGAGGACAAGGCGACGCTGTGGGGCTTCATCCGCAAGTACGCGGCCGGGGCGACGCCGGAGAAGTATCCGATCCTCGACCACCTGGTGGGCTATGCGCTCGCCTACTACCAAGACTTTGTGAAGCCCGGGAAGACCTATCGACTACCCAACGAGAGGGAGCGCAAAGCGCTCAAGGCGCTCTCCGGCGCGTTGGCCAAGGCCCCGGGCGGCGCCAGCGGGGAGGACCTGCAGAACATCGTCTATGACGTGGGCAAGGCGCACGCGTTCGAGCCGCTGCGCGCCTGGTTCGGCACGCTCTACGAGGTGCTGCTGGGCCAGACCCAGGGGCCCCGCTTCGGCGGCTTTATCGAACTCTATGGCGTGGAGCAGACCCGCGCCCTGATCGCCAAGGCCCTCAAAGGCGAGCTGGCCGGCAAGGCCTGACCGCTCGGACCTCGCTCCCCTTGAACCTCGCTCCCCTTGAAACCAGTGGCTCGTCGAAAAGAGGCTCGGCGGTCGCCCCACGTGCTGTGCAAGAGGCTGAAGGCTGGTGGGAGAGTTGCCGAGCCGCGGCTCTTTATTGCTCCACCGCTTGCGGGTTGGTGAAGGCGGTGGCCACCTATCCCCGAAGCATGGACACGTCCAGGGCGTCGCGGCCGGCGCTGGCGGCGAGCACACGATCGAGGTCGGCGAGGCTGGCGTCGAGGGCCGTCGCCAGGGCATCGCCATTGAGCAGCCGGCCCAGCAGCAGCCCGGCGAAGAGGTCGCCGGCGCCGTTGGGGATGCCCTCGCGGCGCGGGCGGGTGCGTTCGATCACGGCGGCGGCCTCGATGGCCAGCGTGGTGATGGAATCGCCCGTCTCCGCCGCTGAGGTGACGACGACCGTAGAGGGACCAAGCCGGCGGGCGGTGGCCCGAGGATCGCCGGCGGCGCCCTCGGCGGCGCCAGTGAGCCAGCCGAGTTCGAACAGATTGGGTGTGGCCATAGTGGCAAGCGGCATCAGCTCGTCGCGAATGGCGGCCGCGGTGGCCTCGCCCACGTAGAGGCGTCCGTTGTCGCCCATAATCGGGTCGACCAGCACGGGGACCTTGGGCACCGCCCGCCTGATCCCACGGATGGCAGCGGCAACGACCGCCGCGGACCGGGGCGAGGGGAAATACCCCGTGAGCACCGCTCCGAGCTTGGGCCAGCAGCCGTCAGCCTCCAGGGCCCCCAGCATAGCGGCGAGATCGGGCGGCGGCACTTCGTGGCCCGACGGCCGGCCGAGCCCGGGCCGGCTCGCCAGCATCACCGTCGGCATCGCCCATACCTCGTGGCCGAGCCATTCCAACGCGGGCACCGTCGCCGCCAGGCCCACACGTCCACGTGCCACCAGGGAGGAGATCGCCAGGACCGTTGCCATGCCTCTTCCTAAGCCCTTCACCCGACGGCGGGAAGGGCGCACCTGGGGGCACGCGCGGGACTTCCGGCTGGCGATTCAGGGTTTGGCCCGAGTGCGTCCCTTCATGGCCGGTGCGACCAAGTCAGCGGGCCGAAGCAGCCCACCGATCATGCCGCCGATCATGGAGGCTCCCATGCGCAGACTTGCCCTCATCGTCGCGTGTCTCTTCGCAAGCGCCGTGCTTGCTCTGCTCCTCGTGCCCGCACCGCGCGCCTCCGCGCTGACGACGGCCGACCTCAACGGCGGTCTGCAGAAGGGCGCGGCAAGCGACAACGGTGTGCAGCTCGTCCGGGACGGGCGCGGCCGCTTCTCCAGAGGCCGCGCCTTCGGACCGCGCAGCTTTGCGTTCGGACCGCGCCGCCGCTTTGTCGGCCGCGGCTTCTATGGACCGCGCACCTTTGCCTTCCGCACCGGACCGCGCCGTGTGTGGCGTCGCGGCTTTGTTGGTCCCGGCTTCTATGGACCGCGCCGCGTCTGGCATCGCGGGTTTGTCGGCCCGCGCCGCGTCTGGCGTCGCGGGTTTGTCGGCCCGCGCCGCGTCTGGCGTCGCGGCTTTGTCGGCCCCGT
>JAFMSC010000080.1 GCA_017353825.1 Hyphomicrobiaceae bacterium
GCGCTCGGTGAAGTCGATGCCGATGCCGACGATGCGGGCCGGCCGGCCGGCATCGTAGGAGACGAGGTTGCGCGTCTCGATCCACCGCACCTCGCCGTCGCTAACGCGAACGATGCGGAATTGCGCAACGTACTCGCGCTGGTTCTCCGCCCAGACGCGGGCAAATCCGGCTTCGAGGCCGGCCAGATCCTCCGGCAGCACCAGCGCCCGGCAGTTTGCATACGGCAGTTGGGTGCTGCCCTCGGGCAAGCCGTACAGGGCGGCCAGGCCCGGCGACAAGCGCACCAACTCCGTGGTGCAGTCCAGCGTGTAGCCGCCGACCCGCGCCGCCTTGCTCGCCAGCGTCAGCAGTGTATCGCGCTCCGCCAGCGCCTCCTCGGTGCGCTTGCGCTCGGTGAGGTCGACCTGCATGTTCACGACCCCGATGATGGTGCCCTGCTCGTCGATGAGCGGCGCGGGACAGGGCATGATCGGCACCAGCGTGCCGTCGGGCCGTTCCAGGAGCGCCTCGCGGCCGCGCACGGCACAGCCTCCATGGAGCACTATGTGGGTGGGGCGCTCATTAAGCGGCATGGAGGTCCCGTCCGGATAGTGCAGGCGCCAGAGGTCCGACCAACGTTCGTTGCCGAGCTCGGGGCGCTTGCCCCACAGATCCACGGCGGCCTGGTTACAGTAGGTGATGCGCCCCGCCTTGTCGGTCGTGTAGATGGCAGCTGGCAGTGAGCCGAGCAGGCGGCGGAAGGCCTCCTCCTGAGTGCGCAGCAGCGCGTTGTTGGCGCTCAGCGCCACCTCGTGCCTGCGCCGCTCGGCGAATAGGGCTGCGATGATGAGCGAGCACGCCGATACGGCCAACACGGCCGCCTGGGTGGCGAGCAGCCGGTCGGAGAGCGGGATGCTGGCATCGCCCAGGCGGCCCGATCCGAATGTCACGCTCCAGATGAGGACCAATGCCACGATGAACACCGCTGCAGCGGCGAACACTGGCGGGCAGCGCGCGGCAGGCCAGACCAGCAGGGGCAGGAGCAATACCATGGGCATGATGGTGAACCAGTTGCCCGTAGGCCCGGCGATACCGAGCACGCTCGCGAACGCCAGTACCGCGAGGATGCAGGTGCCTTCCAGGACCTCGGAGGGCCGCGGGGGTTGGTGCCGGGAGCGGGCTATGCCGATCACCAGTGGCGCCACCGCCGCCACGCCCAGGGTGTCGGCGACGAACCAGTGCAGCCAGATCGTTGGAGGGGTGGCGTCGGGGGCGAGAAACAGCATGTATCCGGTGACGCCGCCCAACCCCGAGACGGCGGCGGAGATCATGGCCGCCAGGAAGAAGCCGAGCACGCGCGGCAACGAGTCGAGGCTGAAGTCTCGACCGTGCTGGCGTTCGATCAGCCAGCCGATGAGCAATGTCCCCCCGGCGTTGCACACCGCCAACAGCAACGACGCGGGCAGGTTGCGATGGGCGAACACGTTGGCGAGCACACCGGCGGCCACGACGCCGATCGCTACCGGCACCCGCGCCGTTGGCCCAAGCGCGACGATGGCGCCTGCGGCGAGGCCTGCGGCCGGCCAGAACGCGGCAACGCCGTCTGGTGTCTTAAGCAGGGCAAGCCCCAGCTGGGCCGCCAAGAAATAGGCAACGCCCACGGTGGCGGCCACGCCGACGGCGTCCACCGCTGGCTGCTGCCTGCCAGGCGCAGGACGATCCAGGGTTTCACTGCGCGCGCTCTCAGCCATTTGGCATAACCCCCTCGCCCGCCTGCCGCCGCCGGTTCGCCCTCGGCGGCCGTGTGCTGCGGGTGCAGACTCCCGAGACGTGATCGTCGGGAGGGTTGTAACACTGTTGCCTGCAGCGGGGGTTATACCGGTGGGTCCCAGCGTGGGAGCGCGGGAATTGAAGGTCGGTTAACCTCGCTTGGCGAGGAAAGGCCAGATTGCGATGCTCGCGCAAAGCTCGCACGTGGTCCATTGGCACCGCAAGCGGCTTCGGCAAAAAGAACGTCCGGCACAGAGCCGTCCGGCCGCGCGGTGTGCCTACCCGCTGGGAGGCCCCTGCCCCCGAGCGCGTGGCGGGCACGGTAACGCTCGCGCCCGGCCGCCCGTACCGCCTGGCACCACGCAGCCGTCGGCACAGAGGCTCATCGTCACCTCAGGGCGCGACCACCTCGGGGCGCGGCCGGGTTGCGAGGTGGGCGGCCCCATGGTGGAGGTCAGGGCCGGCGACGTGGTCTGGTTCCCGCCAGGGGAGAAGAGCACGGCGCCACCCTACCGCCGCCATGACCCACTCATGACCGCTTCGCCCTCGAGGAGATGCTGGAGGGTAGGGCGGTGGAGTGGCTCGAGCAGGTGAGGAGCACCAGTACCGGCGGTAGGGCTGGGTCGCCGGCCACGCCCCGCGAGTGGCACGACATTCCCTTTCCCTGCGCCGTTGCCGTGCGCCATGAGGTTTCGAGGCGCGGGGAGAGGAAGGAAGCGGCGCGGCCGCATTACCTCATCACCCCGTGCCCCTGCATCACCTCGGTGATTTCGTCGAGGATGGCTGGGTCGTCGATGGTGGCGGGCATCTTCCAGAGCTCGCCGTCGGCGATCTGGCGCATGGTGCCGCGCAGGATCTTGCCCGAGCGGGTCTTGGGCAGGCGTTTGACCGTCATCACCGTCCTGAAGGAGGCGACGGGGCCGATGACATCGCGCACGAGCTTGACCACCTCGCGCTCGATCTCGGCCGGCTCCCGGTTGACACCGGCATTGAGGACAATGAAGCCTGCCGGCACTTGGCCCTTCATGGCGTCGGCCACGCCGACCACGGCGCATTCGCCCACGTCCTTGTGCCGTGCCACAACCTCCTCAATCTGCCCCGTCGATAGGCGGTGGCCGGCGACGTTGATCACGTCGTCGGTGCGCGCCATGACGAAGGCATAGCCGTCCTCGTCGATGTGACCGGCATCCTTGGTGGTGTAGTAACCGGGGAACTCGGCGAGGTAGCTGTCGCGGAAACCCTTGTCGTTCTCCCATAGCGTCGGCAGGCACGAAGGCGGCAGCGGCAGTCTGATGGCGAGCGTGCCGGTCTCTCCTGGCCGGAGGGGCTGGCCGGCGTCGTTGAGCGCCTCAAGGTTGTAGCCGGGCATGGGCACTGCGGCAGAGCCGTGCTTCACGGGGAGGGCGCCGAGGCCCACGGGATTGCCGCACACCGGCCAGCCTGTCTCCGTCTGCCACCAGTGGTCGTAGACGGGCACCTTGAGGTTGGCCTCCGCCCACTTGAGGGTCTCGGGGTCGGCGCGTTCGCCGGCCAGGAACAGGGCGCGGAAGTGGGAGAGGTTGTAGCGGCCGATGTACTCCCCCCTGGGGTCCTCCTTCTTGATGGCGCGGAAGGCGGTGGGAGCGGTGAAGAGGGCGGCCACGCCGTGCTCGGATATGACACGCCAGAAGGCGCCGGCGTCGGGCGTGCCGACCGGCTTGCCCTCATAAAGGACAGTGGTGCAGCCGTGCAGCAGCGGCGCGTAACAGATGTAGGAGTGACCCACCACCCAGCCCACGTCGGAAGCGGCCCAGAACACCTCGCCGGGGTCGATCCCGTAGTGGTTCTTCATGGTCCAGGCCAGGGCCACCATGTGCCCGCCGTTGTCGCGCACCACGCCCTTGGGCTGGCCCGTGGTGCCAGAAGTGTAAAGGATGTAGAGCGGGTCGGTGGCCCTGCCGGCAATGCAGCCAGCCTTGCGCCCGCGGCGCTTGGCGTCAGCGATGGCCAAGGCCCAATCGTGATCGCGCCCGGCCTGCATCTCGGCTTCCGCCCGGGCGCGTTGCAGCATCAGTACAGCCGACGGCTTGTGTCTGGAGAGGTCGATGGCGGCATCGAGCAGCGGCTTGTACTGGATGACGCGCCCTGGTTCGATGCCGCAGGAGGCTGACAGCACCGCTGCGGGCTTGGCATCGTCGATGCGGGTGGCGAGCTCGGGGGCGGCAAATCCGCCGAACACGACGGAATGGATGGCGCCGATGCGGGCGCAAGCCAGCATGGCCATCAGCGCCTCGGGGATCATCGGCATGTAGATGACGACACGGTCGCCCTTCTTGACCCCGAGGTCCTGCAGCACGGCGCCCAGGGTGGCCACCTCGTCGCGCAGCTCCTGGTAGGTGAAGCTGCGCTGGGTGTCGGTGACGGGGCTGTCGTAGACGAGGGCCTTCTGCCGCGCGCGCCCGCGCTCCACGTGGCGGTCGAGGCAGTTGAAGGCGGTGTTGCACTCCGCGCCCGCGAACCAGCGCCCGTACTGGCCGGCGTAGGGGTCGAACACTTTGTCCCAGGGCTTGTACCAGTCGATCGCCCGCGCGGCCTCGGCCCAAAAACCCTCCGGGTCGCGCTTCCACTGGGCGTACACCTCGGCATAGCGGCTCGACTTGCTCGACATCGGCGCGTTCTCCCGCAGTGATCATGGCCGACACTCAGGTGGCGGCGCTTTTGCGGGCGGATTCTGACGCCGCCGGAGGCGAAAGCCAAGCGGGTTGGCCCGGAACGGACGCGCTAAACTGGCGGGGCAGCCAGGTTCCGCCCAGAACCTGGGGCCGCGTCCTGACGCTCTTGCGGTAGAGGTAGACCCAGGCGGTGAGGACCTCGCCCGAGGCCAGCTGCACCGGCCGTTGCACGCGCTCATAGGGGCTGTCCTCGGACCGGCCCGACAGGATGCCCTCATAGGCGTCGAGCCACTTGAGCGACGCGGCGGGGGCGTTGAGGTCGTAGACCTCGCCGCGGACGGCGTACCGCCCGTCCAAGCCCTCGACAAGACCCGGGTATCGGTGAAGGCTGTAGAGCCGACCGTTGATCGTTGCGGCCCCGAGAAGCCGCGCCTCCCGGCGCAGCCGGACGCCCATGGTATGGCGGGCGCGCGACATCAAGGTGCCATAGACGAAGAGCAGGGAGTTCATGGTCGCGATGGTTTCGGTGAGGGGTGATCACCCGCCGATGTTACGCCATCGCGGGTAGAAGAGTGCGCCACTCCCAGGCGGCATTCGGGAGTGGCGCGCCGTGCGGCGCCGGGAGGGAACGCCCGGTGTCGAGCGCCGCGTGCCCAGACGGGACGAGACCCGATCGGCGTTGCGAGCGTCCCGACGGGGGAGGAGGCGGGCGCCCGATCGGCCTGATCAGCGTTTGCTGCCGCGCTGACCCGTCTAGCCTCGGGCGACTATGCCCCAAACCTGTGAACTCACCGTAAACGTGCGGGGGTTGAAAGGGACTACTCCCGATAGCAAACGGCTGATACTCGAGTTTGATCGGACCGGCGCTCTCCGGACTGAACTTTGTTAGAAAAATGGCGAGCGGCGTCCGGAAAGAGAGGAAGTCGGTTGGATTTACAGGAGGTTAAGCAGGGCGCGGACAGCCATCGGCAGGAATGCTACACTGTGCATGGAAAAGTACGGAAGACCGCAGATCCACGATCGAAAGAAGGTCGGAAAATGGCGTCTGCTGCACTGCAATAGGTCTGCTTGACTTGAGAAAACAGGAGGTTAAACACGGCGCCGGATTCGCACCGGCTGGAATGCTACAGTGTCAGTGAAAAATGCGAAGGTCCGGGGAGAGTATGGGGAAATCAGCCAGTAGTCGCACAGTCAAGAAGCCTGTGCCCAAGATGCCTGCTGTACCCGCCAACAACAATGGACGTGGACATGACGTGCAAGCGGTCAGACTCGTGAAGGGCTCTAACCGCACCAAGCGGGGATCGTCCGCACCGATCATTGCCCTGCCGGAGGGATACCGGCCAAACGAAAACGAGCCGTTCATGAACGAACGGCACAAAATCTACTTTCGCAACAAGCTGATCGACTGGAAGGAGGAGATCGTCCGCCAGAACCGCGAGACGCTCCTCCTCCTGCACGAGGATTCGGCCCAGCACGCCGACTTCGCCGACCGGGCCACCTCCGAGACCGACCGGGCGCTGGAACTGCGGGCGCGCGATCGCCAGCGCAAGCTCATTGCCAAGATCGATGCGGCGCTGGCCCGCATCGAGGACGGTAGCTATGGCTACTGCGAGGAGACCGGGGAGCCGATCGGGCTGCGGCGCCTCGAGGCTCGCCCCATCGCCACGCTGTCGCTGGAGGCCCAGGAGCGCCACGAGCGGCGTGAACGCGTCTACCGCGAGGACTGACGCTTCCCGCGCGGGCGGCGGCGCCGACAGCGCCGCCGATCCTCCGCCGGGTTTGCCGGCAAGCTCTCCAGCGTTTGCCTTTCCAAGTTCAGCCTCCCTTGACGGCGGATAGCTTCGGTTCTGCGCCTGCGCTCTCACGCTGCCCGCTGCCCGGTCCGCCGGCCGGTCGCTCGAGCGTCTCGCCCAATTGGTGCCGCATCGTATCGAGGTCGCTGAGCGTCACGTCGAGCTGGTTGGCGGGAAGCTTGATGCCCCTATCCCTGAGCGCCTTCAGAATGGCGATGCGCAGGTCCGACTGCACGGCATTGGCCTTGTCGATGTCGCCAAGCGAGATGCGCAGGTTGAAGGTGAGGGCGCTGTCGCCGAAGCTCTCGAGCGTGGCGCCCGGTGCCGGGTTCGGCAGCACCAGCGGATGGTCTTCGGCGCACTTCGTCAGGATGGCGATCACCTGGTCGGGGTCACATCCCGACGCGACGGCCACCCTCACGCTGGCGGCACCGCGCCAGTCGCGGTGCGACCAGTTGATGAGGCGCCCCATGATCAGCTCCGAGTTCGGAACGATCACGCTGGCGCGGTCGAACGTCTCGATCTCGGTGGCGCGCACGCTGATACGGCGCACGTAGCCCTGCTGATCACCCACCACGACGCGGTCGCCCACCTTGAGCGGACGCTCGATGAGCAGGATCAGTCCGGACACGAAGTTGTTGACGATCGACTGTAGGCCGAAACCGATGCCCACCGATAGGGCGCCGGCGACAATGGCGAGGTTGGTGATGTCGAAGCCGGCGTAGGATACCGCCACCAGCGCCGCGAGCGAGATACCGCCGTAGCCCACCACCGTCTCGATGGAGTTGGCGATCGACGGGTCGATGCGCGAGGCCGCCGCCCGCTCGCGCATCCAGCGCTGGAAGAGCCGCGTCGCAAACAGGAGGGCGATGAACAGCACGATGCCCGCCAGAATGCGCACCAGCGAGATGCGGAACTGGCCGATCTCGAACCCGAACAGGAGCGATGTGAGCCAGTCGCGGATGTCGGCGGGAGCGAAACCCCACTGCAAGAGCAGGATGGGCAGGATGCAGAGCGCTAGGGCTAAGGTGAGCGCCGCCTCGGTCAGGCGGGCGAGTTGCTCCCGGCGCGGCTCGTCGAGCCCGAACTGGCGCTCGACCAAGCCGCCGAGGGCCCGGCTCTGCTGGGTCGGCTCGCGGGTGAACGCGCGGATCGCGAGATAGCCGAGCCAACCCAGCAGGGCGACAATGCCGGTCACCAGCAATTGCTGTGCGACGAAGCGGGCGAGCGCCACATAGCCCGTGAGGGCGGTGGCGATGATGCCGAGTACCACCAGCCACAGCGGGAGCTTGAGCCAGCGCGGGCGCTGACGCGGGTAGGCCGTGTCGCTGTCCTGCGGCGTGAAGGGGGTTAGCAAGAGGCCAATCAGCAGCGCCGCGAAGGCGAGGCTTGTCACGACCGACTGCGCCACGGTCAGGGTGAGCGGCACGTAGAAGGTGTGGCAGATCTCGGTCAGCACGCCATCGGCAGCGTAGACGCCCGCAATGGCCCCGAGCAGCCAGGTGACGCGCCGCGCGGGGCGGTCGGCCAGCGGCACCAGCCGCCACTGCGGGGCGGACGGCGCCAGCACCGCTTGGACGAGGGCGGCGATGGCCGTGAACACGATCACGCCCTTGAGCGTGGCGGGGACCAGGCGGCCCCAGGGGTTGGGTTGCACGAGGTCGAGGGCGTCGAGGCCGATGTAGAGCACGAAGCCCGCCACCAGCACCGGCAGGACGCGCAGCGCCGCCACCCAGAAGGCCGAGACGGCGCGCTCGAAGAAGGTGGGAAGCGGCCCCTCGCACCGCAGCGGGCGCCGGTTGGTGGCCCGGCGGAAGGCGAGCCTGAGCAGGGCCAAGACCACGAGCGCGCTCCCCAGCAGCAGCGCCAGCGCGCTCTGCTTGTCGCGCGCCATGCCCCACCAGTGCGTGCCCCAGGCCGCGAGCTGGTAGCGCACGCTGGCCGCCCTGGATGCGATCTCGCGCCAGGCGCCTGGCGTGAGCGGGCTCGGTAGGCGCTCCATCAGGTTCTTGGCAAAGAGGGCGTGGCGCACCTCGGTGATGCGCTCGATCGTCTGGCGCGCCCGCACCCAGGTGAGTTCGCAGGTCTTAATGGCACCGTCGTAGGCGGCGTCCAGCGCCGCCAGGCGGGCGCGCTCGGCGGCCACCTCCGGGGCCTCCGGTGGGGCGTCCTTGCCAGGTGCGGCACCGAGCTTATCGATCTGCGACCTGACTGCAGCCAGCTGGGGCCTCAGCGTATCAGCGGTATCCGTGGTCTCCTCCAGCACCGCCTCGACCTTGGCGCGCAGATCGGCGAGGTCGCCCTCCATCTCGGACAGGTGCTGGAGGGCCTTCTCAACCTCGGCCAGGGATGCGCTCGCCTTCATGAGCGTGTTGCTGATCTCGGCGGGCAGCACGGAGGAAGCTGCGGACGGCTTGGCTGCCCCGGCGGCCGGCGCGGGCTGAGGCGCCTGTGCGGACAGATAGGGGGCAGCCGCGAACGGCGCCAGCAACAGCGCCAGCAACAGGACGGCCCATGACCTCGCGGACATTATCGACACAGGCGACTCACTTGGGAGGGCCCTGCGGTCGCTCACGCGGCCGCAGCGGCAACACTCATTCGTTGACGGCCTGCCCGAGGCCGCGGGACTTGCGCGCAAACACCGGCGGCTCCGGCTCCTGACGTTCGGAGGCGGCCGCGGCAGCCCCCTCCTTGGGCACCGCAATACCGGTCTCGATGACAACGTCTACAGGCCCGCCGGTCATGATCAAGTGCTCCACGTCGTCGCGGCGGATGAGCACGAGCCGGCGCATGCGGTCCACGCTCGTCTGCTCCATGACCGCCAGGCGCGGCTCCGGACGCCGCGGAAACTGCCAGGTCAAGCCAAAGCTCGTCTCGCCCGCAGTCGCCACGCGGTAGCTCCACAGCCCCGCAAGCACGCCCGCCACGAGCACGAGCGCCCACAACAGCCACCTCAGGCCCTCCCAAACGAGTCCGTCCATGTGCCAGCAACCCCTGCGAAAACGGCCCTGCGACGGCGCTTAGTCGCACCAAGCGCCCGCTCGTTATTGGCGTCCGCGCTCCAACGGGCGCCTGTCTGTTGCGCCTAGCGTTGCTTGGGAGACCGCCTGCGCTCTTCATTGCATCTTAACCCTATTGGTCCCTCTCTGTAAGCTCGAACGGCAACCCCCGCAACGGTCGGACGCCCTACGTTGGCGACTCTGGCAATGTTGTCACAGCCTCAGACCTATGTATGCGTGCAAATCTGGGCGTTCTGCTGCAAGGGCTACAGGCGTCTGCAACCCAGAATCAGCTAAGATTCTGGCGCATGGGCAAAATCAGGGCACCATCGGGGGCCTCCGCGCGCACTCCTGTTGCGCGCACAACGAGAGCGCGCGTACCCCTCGTCGCGCTCGGTTTCGTCTTGGGGATGTTGGGCGGGTTCGGCGCCACTGCGTTCAGGGCCGGTAACCTCGTAGAGCCGTTCGGACTGGGCCTGCTCGCGCTGCTGGCGGCGGCCGGGGTGTTCCTGGTCTTCGGGCTGCTGTCAGGCTTCCTGCGCCTCAGCGAACGCATGACCGAGGCCGACATCGTCAAGACGGTCACCGACGGGCTTGACAGCGGCCTGCAGATCGTGAGCCGCACCGGAGCGGTCCTCTACCGCAACAACGCCCTGCGGCGGCTGGCGGGCACCCGCTCCGGCCGCCAGGCCACGCTGGAGGAGTTGTTCGCGGGCGATCCCCAATCCACCGAGGCGTTCTACCGGCTCAACCGGGCCGCCGACCGGGGTGAGCCGCGCGAGGAGGAGTTCTATGTCGGGCCGGGTGCGCTCGAGGGCCAGGGGGGCCGTTGGCTGCACGTGTCGGTGCAACCCTACCCGGCGCCGACGGGACGCGGGCAGGGCGCGCCGCTGAGCTTGTGGCAGGTGCGCGATGTGACGCGCGAACGTACCCGCGAGATCGAGACGGTGGGCAGCCTCAGGGCCATGCTCTCGCTTTATGACGACCTCCCACAGGGACTGCTGGCGGTGGCCGCGGACGGGCGCATCGCCCACATGAACAGCATGCTCGCCCAGTGGCTGGGGCTGCGGCCGGAGCTGGGGCGGGCCCTAACGCTGGCTGATGTGGTCTCGCCCGATGGGGCCGCCCTGATCCGCGGGGCCGGTCGCGCCGGCCGCGTCACGCGCCTCGATCTCGACCTCCTGCGCGAGGACGGCCGCGCCCTGCCGGTGCACCTCATCTGCCGCGGGCATGGCACGCGCGGCGTCCTCTCGATGCTGGTGCTCGACCGCGGCGAGAACCAGTACGAAAAGGCGCGCGCCCCCGGCGAGGTGCAGCTGGCGCGCACCGTGCAGGCCGCGCCCTTCGGCATCGCCACGGTGAGCCCCGACGGGCGCATTCTCGAGGCCAACCCCGCGTTCATGCGCATGTTCCTGGGCGAGGAGGGCGCGCCCGACACGGTGGAGGACCTGGCACCCGCCGCGGACGAGCGGGCGCACGAAGACCTGGGGCGGGCGCTGCAGCGGGCGTGCTCGGGGCGCACGGGGGCGAGCCCCGTGGAGGTGTTCTTTGGCGCGCAGCGCGAGTTCGCGCGCCGCATCTACGTGAGCCCGCTTGGTACCGGTGCGCGCTCGCGCGCGGGTGCCATTCTCTATGCCATTGACGCCACCGAGCAGAAAGAGCTGGAGCTGAAGTTCGCTCACAGCCATAAGATGGAGGCGGTGGGGCAGCTAGCGGGCGGCGTGGCACACGACTTCAACAACGTGCTGACCGCCATCATCGGCTTCTCCGACCTGCTCCTGCAGACGCATCGGCCCACCGACCCCGCCTATCGCGACATCATGAACATCAAGAGCAGCGCCAACCGGGCCGCAGGCCTGGTGCGGCAGCTCCTCGCCTACTCCCGGCGCCAGACGCTCCAGGAGGAGGTGCTGGAGCTCGGCGAGCTGCTCACCGACCTGTCGGCGCTGCTCAATAAGGCGCTGGGCGAGAAGATCGCCCTCAAGATCCTGCCCGGCCGCGACCTGTGGCACGTCAAGGCCGACAAAACGCAGTTCGAACACGTGATCATCAACCTGGCCGTCAACGCCAAGGACGCCATGCCCGACGGCGGGCGCCTGACCATCCGCCTACGCAACGTTTCCGAGCGCGAGAGCCTGAAGCTGGCCGGCCTCGGCATCGCTGCAGGCGAGTATCTGCTCGTGGAGATGGAGGACACCGGCGTCGGTATCCCACCCGACGTGATCGGCCGCATCTTCGAGCCGTTCTTCACTACCAAGGAGGTGGGCAAGGGTACCGGCCTTGGCCTCTCTACCGTTTACGGCATCGTCAAGCAGACCGGCGGCTACATCTTCGTCGACAGCGAGGTGGGCAAGGGCACGACATTCCGCATCTATCTGCCGCGCCATATCGTGGAAAGCGAGGAGGAGCTGCCGCAGCGCGCGCGCAAGGCGGAGGTGACGCGCGACCTCACCGGCGCGGGCCGTGTGCTGCTGGTGGAGGACGAGGACATCGTGCGTAGCTTCGCCGCGCGCGCGCTGTCGCGCCAGGGCTACGAAGTGCTGGAGGCCGGCACCGGCGCCGAGGCGCTGGAGCTGATGCAGCGCGAGCAGCGACGGGTGGACCTCGTCGTCAGCGACGTGATCATGCCGGAGATGGACGGGCCGACGCTCCTGAAGGAGCTGCGCAAGTCCAAGCCCGACCTCAAGTTCATCTTCGTCTCGGGCTACCCCGACGACGCCTTCAAGAAGAGCCTGGAGGACGGCGAGGACTACGCCTTCCTCCCCAAGCCGTTCACCCTCCCGCAGCTGGCCGCCAAGGTGAAGGAGGAGCTGGGGCGGTGACCCCTCCCGTCATTGTGGAGGCCGAGCGTCGCGAGGCTACCTCGTCTGGCTCAACGTCCGGGGCTAGCCCAACTTCGCGGATTCAGGCTAGTGTCCTGTCGCGGAAATTTGTAGCCAGTCCAGCCGGCCTCTGATTCCGTGTCCCTTGTGACGTGATCGGGG
>JAFMSC010000081.1 GCA_017353825.1 Hyphomicrobiaceae bacterium
CGCCCCCGCGGGTGGTCTTGCTCGACTCAAACCCTTGATCCGCCAGCATCACCGCGACAAATCGACTCGGGGTTTTGCCGCCCAACTGCGCAAGTTGGGCTAGCGGGGTCCGGCTATTGTGATGCGTACGGCCACCGAGGGGTGCAGCAGATGGCAGACGAACTTGACTCGGCGTTCCCGAAACCGGAGTGGCCGCAGGCTTGGAGAGTGTAGACCTGACCGCCAGGCGCAAAGGCGGTGGGGTCGACCTGGTCATCCTCGCCAGTCGGCTACTCGACGATGCGTCGTCACTTGCGAGCATTCTCGCAAGGTTGCGTACACTCCATCGTTCGAAGGCACGCGCCGTTGATGCTGGGGGTGGTTTCCCTCAGGCCCGCTTCAACTCTTCGCCGACGCGCAATAGGTTGACATGTGTGAAGGCCTTTACCCTCAAACGCTGGCAGCGCGCCGCTCAATTGCCGGCGCCGCTCGCCTCCAAATAGGCGAGGATCTTGGCGCGGGCGTCGGGGGAGGCGACGCCACCGTAGGGTTTCATGGCGTTGCCGCGCACAACCTCGTCGGGATTGGCGATAAAGCGCTCGAGGTTGGCCTTGTCCCAGACGATGTCGGCGTTCTTCATGGCGCTCGAATAGCCGTAGCCTGGTACCGATCCCGACTTGCGGCCGACGATCTTGTAGAGGTTGGGCCCCAGGCGATTGTCGCCCTCCCTCATCGTGTGGCAGGTGCGGCAGGCGTTGTTGAAGGCAACCTGGCCGTCGCCCATGTCCGGCGGGGTGCCCTGGGCAAGCGCACAGCCGAGCGCTCCCAGCAGGGCGGCAAACCACGCGACGACGATGTTGCCCCAGGAGATGTTGCCCCAGGACATGCGATCCTCCATGCGAGAGGTCGGCCTGTGTGGGTCAACGCGTCTTCGGCGGTCGGCGTTCCCTGGGCTGCGGCACGGCCGGGGCGGTTGCGAACAGCGGGGGAACCCCAAAGGTGTCAGACCGGAGCGTCTGGACCCCTTACTGCTTGAGGAAACAGCCCACCACCTCGACGCATCCGGCTGCGAGGCCTTAGACTCTTCCAGCGCACAGTCACTACGCCGCGCCTTGTGCGCACCGGTATGGTCACCGCAGGAACTCGTTGGTGAACAGGTCGTCGTAGCTCTTGAGGGCGTCCTTTGGGTCGAGCAGCTTGGCTTCGAGGCTCACCTTCTGCGAGTTCTCCAGCTGCGGTACCGTCACCCGGATGTCCTTGGCGTGGGCGGTGCGCGCCACCTTCCAGGCGGCGGCGAGCAGCTCGGGGTCCATCTTGGCGAAGCGCTGCTTCAGGACCTTCTCGTAGACCTCGTCCGGCTTCTCTTGGATCATCTTTGCCGCGCCGATGTAGGCCCGCGCCACGCGCGCGCACAGGTCGCGTTTCTCTTTGCAGAAGTCGGGGCGCGAGTAGACCAGGGCATACGCGAACGGCAGCAGCTCCGGGGCGTCGAAGGTGGAGCTGGCGAGCATGATGGCCTGGCCCTTGACGATCGCCTCGGTGGTGTAGGGCATCGACGTGGTGTAGCCATCGACGGCCTTGCTCGTAAGCGCCGCCAGCATGCTGGGCGGGCTCATGGGCGCGATGCGCACGTCCTTCTCCACGTCGAGGCCGCCGCGGTTCGTGACATAGCGCTGCCAGGCGTGCACGATGCTGCCCACGCCGTCGATGGCGATGGTCCTGCCCATCATGGCCTTGGCGCGATCTGCCACCGGCGTCGCCGCGGTGATCCCGGCTGCATCGGCCACGTCCTTGCGCAGGACCAGCTCGACGAGGGGCTTGTCCACCAGGTTGGCGATGGCCTTGAACTTTTGCCCCTGCGCGGCGGCGCGCAGGAACACCGGACCGGTGCCCATGGTGAAATCGGCACTTCCCGCCAGCACCGCGTTGGGCGAGGCCACGCCCACCAGATAGCGGTCGGTGACCTTGAGACCCTCCTTTTTGAAGAAGCCGGCATCGTGGGCGACGAAGTGCGCGGAGAATGTCAGGGTCTGGGCCGGGATCGCGAACACCGTCTCGATTTCGTCCTGTGCTTCGACTTCAGCCGGCTGAAGCGCGATCGCCAAGGTGGCGGCTGCCAGCATTGGCCATTTGAACATCTCACCCTCCCGAACTATCGTGCACTTTGAGACAGCATGTAACAAGAAGGCGGCGCCGCCACAACGCTACGGCTTGCCACGACGTTCCGTCGCGCGAAGCGCCAGGAAGAGGAAATGCCCGACCGGAAGCCTGTGGAAAGCTCCGATCCTGCCGAGCTGCGCCCAGAAGCGCGCCCAGGAGCGCGCCTAGAAGCGCGCCCAGAACTGCGCCCAGATCTGCCCCAAGCGCCGCGGCGCGCCCGCTTTGACCGCGCACTTGTGTTCGTCGCCCTGGTCGCCATCTGGATCGGGCTTGCCACGGTACTCGGCACGTACTGGGTGGGATCGCCCTGGGGCGTCGCCCTGCGCCTCGGCAGCGGCGTGTGGGGCGATCTGTGGCAGGCGCTCGCCTTCGTACTTGGGCCGACCTGGAGCGACTCGGCGGTGGGCGGCATGACGCGGCCGGTCAACCTTGGCCTACAGGGGCAGCTTCAGGGCCAGATCCTGGTGCATGCCTCATACACGCTGTTCGAGGCCGTCGCCGGCTTCCTGCTCGGCGCCATCCCCGCCGCGACGCTGCCATTCCTGCTGCGCCGGCTGCCGATCGCGACCGCCGTCATCGACCCGTTCATGGTCGGGGGCTACGGCGCGCCGAAGCTGGCGCTCGCGCCGCTCTTCATCCTGTGGTTCGGCATCGGCATCGCATCGAAGATCGCGCTGGTGGCGATCACCGTGTTCTTCATTGTTTACTTCAGCGCCCTCGCAGGCGTGCGCGCGCTCGACGCCAGGCTCGTGCAGATGGCCCAGGTGGCGGGCGCCAGCGAGCGCTCCGTGGCGCGCCATATCGTATTCCCCGGCGCTGTGCCCTACATTTTCACCGGCTTGCGTATCGCCATGCCCTACTCGATCGGAGGCGCCGTCATCGCCGAGCTGATCTCCGCCAACCGCGGGCTCGGCTATCTGATCCAGCTGGGCGCCATGAATTTCGATACCACGGGGGTGTTTGTCGCTCTGGTGGCGACGACTTGTATCGTTTTTCTCGGCAACTGGAGCGTCGACACCCTAGAGCGCTGGCTGTTGCGCTGGCGCCCGCCGGCCGACACCAAGGCCGAGGTTGGGAGCTGACCGATGACCGCCGCCGCGGAACCCCTGCTCGAAGTCCGCGACCTCGGCAAGCGCTTTGCCGGACGCGCCGGCCGTGATGCCCCCGCATGGGTGATCCAGGGCCTGAGCTTCTCCGTCAACGAAGGCGAGTTCCTGACCATCATCGGCCCGTCGGGCTCGGGCAAGACCACGCTGCTCAACATGATCGCCCAGATCGATGTGGCGAGCAGCGGCATGGTGCGTTTCCAGTCCCAACCGGCTCCGATCGGCGATCCCAAGGCGCTCAATCCGGGCCTTACCTGCAAGATCGGCTACGTCACGCAAGAGGACAACCTGCTGCCATGGCGCACGACCCTGCAGAACGTGCTGTTCCCGCTCAAGGTGCAGGGCCGGCTCAACGATGAGACGCGGGCGCACGCCGAGACGCTGATCAAGGCTGTGGGGCTCGCAGGCTTCGAGAAGCACTACCCGCACGAGTTGTCTGGCGGCATGCGCAAGCGGGCCTCACTGATCCGCACGCTGGTCTACGACCCGCCGGTGATCTTGATGGACGAGCCCTTCGGGCCGCTCGACGCGCAGACGCGCGTGCAACTGCAGGAGGACCTGCTGCGACTGTGGAACCTCGGGCGCAAGACCATCATCTTCGTCACCCACGACATCGGCGAGGCGATCGCGCTCGGCGACCGTACGCTGGTGCTCTCGCGCGCTCCCGCACGCGTTGCCGGCGAGCACGTTATCACCATCCCGCGCCCGCGAGACATCCGCGGCATCATGGGCCACCCCGATTTCGGCACGCTCTATCAGAGCATCAGGGCCCAAGTGCAGTGAGCCTGCGATGAGCACGACCCAAAGCGCGCTTGACCTCGCCGAGCCCACCCCCGTCAGATGGCGGCAATACGCGGTAACGGTGGGCCGCATCCTGCTCGCCCTGCTTCTGCTCGCCGGCTGGAAAGTTGGCGCCGACGTGGCAGGGCCGCTCTACGCCGCCGACCCTGTCAAGGTGGCGCGGCGCATCATCGAGGACACGGCCTCGGGCACGCTGCTGCGGCACATCTATGTGACGCTGAGGCTGGCGACCATCGGCTTTGCCATCGGGTGCGGATTTGGCGTGGTGCTGCCATTCCTGCTGCGCCGCCTGCCCCGGCTGACGGCGGCGGTGGAACCCTACATCATGGCATCGGTGGGCGTCCCCAAGTACGCCCTGGTACCGCTTTTCATCCTATGGTTCGGCATCGACGATGCGCCCAAGCTGTGGCTGGTGGGGCTGCTCGTATTCTACCCCGTGTTCATTGCCGTGTTCGCCGGCATCCGCAACGTGGACAGGCGGCTGATCAACATGGCACGCGTGGTGGGTGCCAGCGAGGCTGCGATCTCGCGCGAGGTGGTGTGGAACTCGTTGCTACCGTTCTTCTTCGCCTCGCTCAGGATCGCCCTGCCGCGCGCCATCAGTGCCGCCATCATCGCCGAATTCCTGGTGGGCAACGAGGGCCTGGGCTTCCTGATCGAGAACTCGCGTCAGAACTTCGATACCACCGGCGTGTTTGCCGGCGTGGTCGTGTCCACCGCCGTCGTGCTGGTGATCAACGGCGTCCTGGTCCGCCTCGACCGTTACTTCAACGCCTGGCGCCCCGTCGATCGCGACATGGATATATAGCCCGGGCGCGGCGCAACGACTTCCCCAACGTCCTTGGAACGACAGAGAAAAGAGAAATATGTATGGCGAACGAGCTGGACCCGAGGCAGAGACTGGAGCCGTTCGCAACACTGATAGGCGATTGGTCGACCGAGGCAACCCACCCGGCGACCGGGGATACCCTCATCCTCGGCCGAGTGCGGTTCGAGTGGCTCGCCGGCGAGCGCTTCTTGATCCAACGAGCCGAAGCCGAGCACCCTGCGTTCCCCCAATCGATCTGCCTGATCGGGGTGATGGAGGGTGATGAGCATCTATCGATGCAATACTTCGACTCGCGCGGCACCCACCGCCGCTACGGGATCGCGTTCGATGGCAAAGAGCTGCGGATCTGGCGCCAAGCGCCGGGGTTCGCGCAGCGCTTCACCGCAACGGTCAGCGCTGACGGTTCGCATCTGGAGGGCGTCTGGCAGCTCAACGAAGCCGACCAAGGCTTTCGCGACGACCTCAAGATCACGTATCGGCGATCGAGTTGATGGCGCGACCTCACCAACATTACCGCGTTGGGCGAGAATCAACGTCCGTGCTTAGCGACGGGCTAGCGGTCGCGCTTGGTGACCGCCTCATCGGGCGCCCACCTCAGGCCCTTGTAGTTGAAGCCCTCGGCCAGCGTCGGCTTCACGATCTCGAAGTAGGGCGAGAGGTCGAAGTCGGCCGGCGCGAACAGGCTGTGGTGGCGGATGTGCAGGAGCTCGCGGCGGCGGAACTTGCTGATCCCGCGCCCCGGCACGGTGACGCTCTCGATGCGGGGCAGGATCGGGTAGTTCACGCGGCCGAACGCCTCGGCTATGAGGGTGGAGCAGATCGCGCGCGTCGGCTCGCCCGAGCCAAGCGCGATCATGCGCCTGCGCCAGCGCGTCGGAACCGGCGGTGTCGGCAAGAGGTAGCGCGCGAGGTCGATGATGTTGCGCATGTCGTACTGCGTGCCCAGCCGCGACAGCACGAAGGCGATCACCTCCTCGCGGTCATCCTGCGTGAGGCCCACCGGACGGCAGATGCGCGTGTGGTAGCGTTCGTAGGTGGAGAGGGGCAGTGAGATGCAGCCGTCGACGGGATTGACTTCGACCAGCGTGTGCGGTTCGCCGTTGGTCTCAGCATCGGAAACCTCGCCCACGTAGATGGCGGCATGCGACCAGGTGGACTGGGTGAGGTACTTGATGGCCGTCGAGAGCGTGCTGCTGCCGGCCACCAGCAGCACGTCGGCGGGACGCAGCGTCCGGCGCAGCGCCTTGGGGTCGGTGGGCACGAACGGCTCCTCGCCCGAGACCTCCTTGCTGAGGTGCCTGGCGAGCCAGCGTCCGAACCAGTCACGTGCAGTGTCGAGAGTGGCCATAGAGCCTCGCAAAAAGTCTCGCGCACCTGCCGGTCGCAAGACGCCCACCCGGCGCAAAATCCGTCGCTGCGGCTGGATGTTGCGACCGGCACGACCGAAGCATGCGGGTACATTGCGCCACGCCGATGGCCGCCGCCGATCACCTGTCTTTGATGGCCGTCAATGTACCCACCCGCGGCCGGCGGCTAGGGAACGGAGACGGCCGGAACCCAACGTTGATAGGCCGTGTTGAGCCAATGTGGGCCGGTCCGCTCTAAAGAAAACCGGGCTAGCCATCGCATCATGTCGCCACGCACGTCGTCATCGCTAGTGCCGCCAATGGCGCCCGACACGCCCATCGTCGCCAGCTTCGGCCTGACCCGGCGGTTCGCCGCCGTCACGGCCGTGGACGGTGTGACGCTGGCCGTGCGGCCCCGTGAGGCATTCGGCCTGATCGGGCCCAACGGGGCCGGCAAGTCGACCCTCGTCAAGATGCTCACAACCATGCTGCCGCCCACCTCGGGACGCGCCCTGGTCGCGGGCTACGCTATCGTTCGGGCGCCAGCCAAGGTGCGCGCACGCATCGGCTACGTGCCACAGCTCCTGTCGGCCGACGGTGCGCTGACCGGCTACGAAAACCTGCTGTTCTCGGCGCGCCTCTACCTGGTGCCGCGCCACAAGCGCGAGGCGCGCATCAGGGCGGCGCTGGAGCGTATGGGCCTCATGGAGCCCCCGACCGCCCGGTCGAGGGCTACTCAGGCGGCATGATCCGGCGCCTCGAGATCGCCCAAAGCATGATCCACGAGCCGCCAGTGCTGTTCATGGACGAGCCCACAGTGGGTCTCGACCCGGCCGCGCGCAACGCAGTTTGGGAGCATGTGAGCCAGGTCAGGGCTACGCTCGGCACCACCATCATCATGACAACGCACCTGATGGAGGAGGCCGACGCCATGTGCGACCGCATCGGCGTGCTGCCCGGCGGCAGGCTGGAGGAGACGGGCACGCCGGCGGAGCTGAAAGCACGCCTAGGCCCCGGCGCGACCCTCGACGACGTCTTCACCCATATCACTGGCGCCGAGCTCGAACACCGGGGCGCGTATCGCGATGCCCGACAGACCCGCCGCAGCATCCGTAGCCATTCCTGAGCGCGGCCTCGCCGAGGCCGCCGCCGGCTATGCCACCCAGATGCTGGCGGTCGCCGAGACCGAGATGCTGAAACTGCGGCACGATCCGACCGAGATTTTCACGCGCGCCCTGCAACCGGCGATTTGGCTCCTGCTGTTCGGCCAGGTGATGGCCCACGTGCGCGGGCTCGACGCAGGCGGCGGCCACTACCTCGACTTCCTCGCTCCCGGCATCCTCGCCCTGAGCGTGCTGTTCGCGGCCATCTTCTACGCCATCTCGGCGATCTGGGAGCGCGACCTCGGCATCCTGCACCGGTACATGGTGAGCCCGGCCCCCCGCAGCGCGCTGGTTCCGGGCAAGGCGGTCTCCTCGGCCGTGCGCGGGCTGCTGCAGGCCGTCGTCGTCTATGTGCTGTCCGTGCTGATGGGCATCGGTGTCAGCTTCAACCCGCTCGATCTCATCGGCGTGTCGGCCCTCATCGCGCTCGGCTCGGGGTTGTTCGCCACGTTTTCCCTATGCGTGGCCTGCATCGTCAAGACGCGCGAGCGCTTCATGGGCATCGACCAGGTGCTCACCATGCCGATCTTCTTCGCCAGCAATGCCATCTACCCGATCGATATCATGCCGGACTGGCTCAAAGCGGTTTCGCTCGCCAACCCGCTCAGCTACGAGGTTGACGCTCTGCGCGCCTTCATGCTGGCGGGCGGGGAAAGCAAGTTCGGTGCGGGACTCGACTTCGCGGTCCTGCTGGGCCTCACCGCGGGCCTGGTGGCGGTGGCGGCGAGGCTCTATCCGCGGATGACGGCTTGAGCGGGCCATGCGCCGGCGATGGCTCATCTTGGTCCCGCAACGCAGCCCAGTACGCCCGCGGAGTCCCGGTGGTTGTCATTAAGCCGGCATTGACGACGATCCATGCGTTCCCCTGCGGCCGAGACAAAGAAAGGTGTTAACAGAACAGCTGGGGCATGAGGCCGGAGAAGCAGAGTGTCGCGGTGCTTTCCTGTGCGGCAGGCGCTACTTTATCTGTTGACGCTGCAGTCCCGGTGGACCCAGCATCAAGCCCGACATCGGGCCCGGCGCCAAGCCCGGCACCAAGCCACGGGAAGCTGACCGATGGACCTCGATCCTGTCCTCCTCGCGCGCCTGCAGTTTGCGTTCACCGTCAGCTTCCACATCATCTTCCCCGCCTTCACGATCGGGCTGTCAGCCTACATTGCCACGTTGGAGGGGTTATGGATCTGGACCGGCACTGACCGCTACCACCTCATCGCCCGCTTCTGGACCAAGATCTTTGCGGTCTCGTTCGCCATGGGCGTCGTGTCAGGCATCGTCCTGTCCTACCAGTTCGGCACCAACTGGAGCCGGTTCTCGACGACCGTCGGCAACGTGGTGGGGCCGCTGATCGGTTACGAGGTGCTCACAGCGTTCTTCCTGGAGGCGACCTTTCTCGGTGTCATGCTGTTCGGCTGGAACCGGGTACCGCCCTGGCTGCATGTCCTGGCCACGGTGATCGTCGCCGTGGGCACCGCTCTCTCTGCCTTCTGGATCCTCTCGGCCAACAGCTGGATGCAGACGCCTGCCGGCCACGAGATCAAGGACGGCATCGCTGTGCCGGTCGATTGGCTCAGCGTCATCTTCAATCCGAGCTTCCCCTACCGCTTCGCGCACATGCTCACCGCCGCCTACCTCACCACCTCCTTCGTGGTGCTGGCGGTTGGCGCGCGTTACCTGCTGGCTGGACGCCACACCGAGGAGGCGCGCACCATGCTGCGCATGGCGGTGGGCTTCATCGCCATCGTCGCGCCGCTGCAGGTCCTGCTTGGCGACCAGCACGGCCTCAACACGGCCAAGCACCAGCCCATGAAGATCGCCGCCATTGAGGGGCACTGGGACGGTAGCGAGCCAGGCGCTTTCCACATCGTCGCCTGGCCCAACATGCACGCGGAACGCAACGATTTCGCCATCTCGATCCCGAGGGCCGCCTCACTGCTCATCACGCACGATCCCAACGGCCTGTTCCCCGGCCTCAAGAGCGTGCCGGCCAGCGACCGGCCGCCGGTCACGCTGGTGTTCTACGCCTTCCGGCTGATGATTTTGATCGGCTTCGCCATGGTGGGAACGGGCTGGGTCGGCGCCTGGCTGTGGCATCGCGGCCGGCTCTTCAGCACGGCGTGGTTCCTGCGTCCCGCGGCCAACGTGTGGTGGGCGGGGTTCGTTGCCGTCATCTCGGGTTGGATCGTGACCGAGAGCGGGCGCCAGCCCTGGCTCGCCTACGGCATCCTGCGCACGGCGGACGCCGTGTCGCCGGTGCCCGCGGGCATCGTTCTCACCACGCTGATCCTGTTCATCGTCGTCTACGCGATCATCTTCTCCATGGGCATCTACTACATCAACCGGCTGATCCACACGGGCCCCACAGGCCCGTCGATCCTGCCCGCCGAGCACGGCTTGCCGAGCCGGCCCCTGTCAGGGGCCGAGGAGGCCGCGCGCGAGGCGCTCGGGAGGTAGGCGGATTGCAGCTGCCGCCTAATCGGGGCTACGCACCGATCGGAGGACCAACATGGAATGGTATCTGCCGGTAATCTGGGCCGCGCTGATCGGCATTGCGGTGGGCCTCTACGTGATTCTCGACGGCTTCGACCTGGGCCTCGGCATCCTGTTCCCAGCCTTCCCCAGCGACCGTCACCGCGACCTGATGGTGAACACCGTGGCGCCCTTCTGGGACGGCAACGAGACTTGGCTCGTGTTGGGCGGTGGCGGGCTCCTGGTGGCGTTTCCGCGCGCCTACGCCGTGTTGATGCCCGCACTCTATCTGCCCGTCATCTTGATGCTGCTCGCGCTGGTGTTCCGCGGCGTGGCCTTCGAGTTCCGCTGGGTGGCGCGCACCAGCAAACCCTGGTGGGATCTAGCCTTCTGGCTCGGCTCCACGCTCGCGGCGTTCTTCCAGGGGGTGATCCTGGGGGGGCTGATCCAAGGCATCACGGTGGCCCATGGCGAGTTCGCCGGCGGCCCATTTGATTGGGCGACGTCGTTTTCGGTGATGTGCGGCCTCGGCGTGGTGGCAGGCTATGCGCTTCTCGGGGCCACCTGGCTCCTGATCCGCACGGAAGGCGATTTGGCCGAGCGCGCCCGCGAGCTCGCCAAGCTGCTGATCCTCGCTGTGCTGGCTTTCATGGCCGTCGTAAGCCTGTGGACGCCCATCGCCAGCCAGCACATCGCCCAGCGCTGGTTCTCCCGGCCCAACATCCTCTTCCTGTGGCCGGTGCCGCTGATCACTGCGCTCATCGCGTGGGCCGGCTGGCGCTGGCTGGACACCGGACGCGAGGTGCTCCCGTTCCTCGCCGCCATCGGGCTGTTCCTGCTTGGCTATCTGGGGCTGGTGATCTCGTGGTTTCCCTATCTGGTGCCGCCCGCCCTTACCGTGTGGGACACCGCCGCCGTGCCGGCCAGCCAGATCTTCACCCTGCTCGGGGTCGTCTTCATGTTGCCGATCATTCTCGGCTATTTCGGCTTCGTCTACTGGCTGTTCCGCGGCAAGGTGCGCGAGGGCGAGGGGTATCATTGATGGTCCGTCAAGGTTCCGCGCGGCCGCTCACCGCGCCCCTTGTCCCTTCGGCCACCGGGCGAGGCGCGAAGCGCCTCAACGGCGCCTGGCAAGCCTTCACGGGATCAAGACGGAGCTTCCGACCGTGCGCCGGCTCTCAAGGTCGCGGTGGGCCGTTTGGGCGTCCGCGAGCGGGTAGCGCTGGCGCACCTTTACGCCGACTGCGCCGATGCGCAACGCTTCGAACAGCTCCTGCGCCCTGGCGAGCATCTCGCCGCGATCATGGATGTAGTCGGCGAGGCCCGCACTTGTGAGATAGAGCGAGCCCATGCGATTGAGGCGGAATATCTCCAAGGGCGGCGGCACGCCTCCGGCGGAACCGTAGGAGACGACGAGGCCGCGCCGCCTCAGTGAGCGCAGCGACTGCGCGAAGGTGGGCAGGCCGACGCCATCGTAGACAACCGGGACGCCTTCAGCGTTCGTGAGCTCGCGCACGCGCGCCACGACGTCCTCCCTGGTGTAGATGATCGGGTGCTGGCAACCGTTGGCGCTCGCCAGCGCCGCCTTCTCCTCGGTGCTGACGGTGCCGATGACCCGCGCGCCCAACTGCCTCGCCCACTGGCACATGATGAGCCCGACCCCGCCGGCAGCGGCATGGATTAGGATGGTCTCCCCTGGCTTGACTGCGTACGCCCCGCGCAACAGGTAGTGCGCAGTGAGCCCCTTCAGGGTGGCGGCCGCCGCGGTTTCGTCTTCGATGAAATCCGGCAGCCGGACGAGCCGCGTCGCCGGCATCACCGTCGCCTGAGCGTACGCGCGGGGTTTCTCCGAAGCGTAGGCGACGCGATCGCCCGCGCGCACCTCGGTCACTCCCGAGCCGATCTCCTCCACCACGCCCGCCGCCTCCATGCCGATCACATGCGGCAGCTCCTTCAGCGGATAGCGGCCGGTGCGGAAGTGGATGTCGGTGAAGTTCAGACCTATCGCGGTGTGGCGCACCCTCGCCTCGCCGGGTCTGGGGCGGCCGACCTCCACCTCCTCGTAGCGCAGGACTTCCGGTCCGCCGAGCTGGTGCACCCGCACCGCCTTGACGGTCGTCATCGGTTGCCTCTCCAATTCCATCTCCTCCTCGCCCCAGACGGAGTGTTGCGGCGCCGTCCGAATCCTGGGCTAGCGAGGTCTGCGTCCCATTCGCCTCACGAGGTCCCGGGAGCCTCGCCCAGGCTCCTGGCCTGGGCTCGGCATCCCGGAGATGGCGGGTGTTACGGCTTCTTCGGCCAGATCGGCTTGGCCAGCGCGCGGT
>JAFMSC010000396.1:0-3848 GCA_017353825.1 Hyphomicrobiaceae bacterium
ACCAGCAAAGCGGGCTCCGCCTTGGGAAGCACCTGCGCCGCGCCGATCGGCCCCATCAGCTCCAGGAAGCGGTAATCGAGCAGCGACATGCGGGCGGGCAATACCCGCCGCCGTTCGAGGCCCGCCTGGACGCCTCCGTCGAGGCCCTCAAGCACCGTCAGCGCCAGTTCGGCCGTGCTGCCCTCCTCGCGCGCGAGGCTGGCGGCCAAGGCGGCGCCGGCCGTATCGCCGGCCACGGCGGCGCAATAGCCGAGCAGCAGCTGCTTGTCAGCCCTCAGCGGCCTTGAGAACTGCGATGAGAACTGCGATGAGAACTGCGATTCGACACGGTCGGCGAGGGCCCGGCAGCCCTTCTCTCGCGCGCCAAGGTAGATGTCGACCCGGGCGCGCCACAACCGCAACGTGGCGTCCGCGGCCCCGCCTTTGCCAAGCACCTCGGCGATGTCGCTGAGCAAGCCGGAGCGGTAGAGCGCCTCCAGACGCAGGCGTTCGAGGTCCTCCGCCGTGGTGCCGGCGTCCGGGCCGCCGCCCTGGGCGGGTGGCTGTTCCGCCGTCGCCAGGAGCAGGCGGCGCCAGAGCTGGTGCAGGGCAGGCGAACGCGGCGGCGCGTCGGGGCCGGCCAGGAACTTCTCGAGGGCTGCGGCGCTGAGGCCGCGCCACAGCTCCTGCGGCAGCAGGGCCGGCGGCAGATCGCTGCTTTCCACGTGGCGGTTGAGGGGAGTGTAGGGCTCTTCCTCGGGGTCTGACTGCGCGGCCGCGCCAGCCGCCCCGGCAGCCAGAGCGGCGGCCAGCAGCGCCACCGACAACACCCGAAGACAGCCCGCGCCCATCCAACCCAACCCGGCCGCCCCGGATGTCGGCGCGACATCAGCGGCGGATCTTGACGCCCGGCACGGAGGTGGACATCTCCCTCTGCCCCGGTTCCAGCAGCACAGCCGCCAAAAAGAGACCGCCAAACACCAGCGCGCCCAGAATCCCGGCAACGGTAAGAAACCGGAAGAGGCTAGGCATTTGGTGATGCTGCTCCTTCGCCATTCATGCTCCGGCTTGACAATGACGCTATTATGGCCTCCCAGCTGACGCCAGTCCGCTGTGGCCTGCCGGAGACAGCGAGCCCGCTGCCGCGCGGGCGGCGGGCGGTGGTCGCGGACGCCCATAGTGTTAAGCGCAACTCTTAGGAAAGAGTGATGCGGCCAGCATCCGGCAAAGACGCGTGTGCCGCGGCGACGCCTGAGCAGCGCATCCGGGCGCAGCTGGAGGCGCGGTCGATCGTGCTGATCGGCATGCCGGGGAGCGGAAAGTCCGCGCTGGGGCGGCGTCTTGCCCCGCGCCTGGAGCTGCCGTTCGTGGACGTGGACGAGGAGATCGAGCGCGCCGCCGGCAAAAGCATCAAGGAGATCTTCGCCGACCACGGCGAGGCCTACTTCCGAGACGGCGAGCGGAGGGTGATCGCCAGGCTGCTGGCGTCGGGGCCGCAGGTGCTAGCCACCGGGGGCGGCGCCCTGCTCAACGAGGAGACGCGCGCCAATATCGCCAGCTCTGGGATCGCCGTCTGGGTCAAGGCCGCCGTGGCTATACTGGTGCGGCGCGTGGCCAAGCGCAGCACTCGCCCGCTGTTTGAGGGGCGCGATCCTGAGGTGGTGGTGAAAGGTCTGATGGACGTGCGCTATCCCGTGTATGCCGCGGCCGCCGATCTCACAGTGGAGAGCCGGGACGTGCCGCACGAGGTCATCGTAGGCGAAATGGTCGACGCGCTGGCGCGGTGCCCGCGGCTGGCCGGGCCAGCCTGCGGCGGCGAGACGGCGACGCCATGACCGATTGGACGGCGATTCCTCCCGGGGAGCCCGCCGCGGTACGGGTTGGCCTGGAGCAGCGTTGCTACGACGTGCTGATCGGCACCGGCCTGTTGGCACACGCCCCCGACCTGATCGGCGCGCGTCTGGGCCCGGCGCGGTGCGCCATCGTCACGGACGAGAACGTGGCCGCCCACCACCTGACGCCCCTGGAGAGCCGGCTCGCCACGCTCGGCCGCCATATGGGCACCGTGGTGCTGCGGCCGGGCGAGACAACGAAGAGCTTCGCGGCTCTCGCCAGCCTCTGCGAGCGCTTGTTGGAGATGGGCCTGGAGCGCGGCGGGCTGGTCCTGGCCTTGGGCGGCGGCGTCATCGGCGACCTCACCGGCCTCGCCGCCTCCCTGGTGCGCCGCGGTGTGCGCTTCGTTCAGGTGCCCACGACGCTGTTGGCGCAGGTGGATTCCTCGGTAGGCGGCAAGACCGGCATCAACACGTCCCAGGGCAAGAACCTGGTTGGCACCTTCCACCAGCCGAGCCTCGTGCTGGCCGACATCGGCGTGTTGGCGAGCTTGCCGGCGCGCGAGTTCCGTGCGGGCTATGTCGAGGCGGCCAAGTACGGCCTGCTCGGCGATGCCGCCTTCTTCCGTTGGCTGGAGCGCAATTGGCCGGCAGTGGCGGCGCAGGAGCGTGCAGCGCTGACGCATCTCGTTGGCACCAGTGTGCAAGGCAAGGCCGACATTGTCGCGCGCGACGAGACGGAGGTCGGCGAGCGCATGCTGCTCAACCTGGGCCACACCTTCGGCCACGCGCTCGAGGCCTGGGCGGGCTATTCGGACCGGCTGCTGCACGGCGAGGCCGTGGCGATCGGCATCTGCCTGGCGTTCGAGTTGAGCCGCGAGCTGGGGCTGGTCGACGAGACGAGCCTAGCGCGTGTCGCCGCCCATCTAGCCGCGGCCGGCCTACCGACGCGCATCGCCGATATTCCAGGTGCGCCCGACCCGGACGCCGCCACCCTCATGCGCATCATGGCTCAGGACAAGAAGGTGCGCGACGGCCGGCTCACCTTCATCCTGGTGCGCGGCATCGGCGCGGCCTTCGTTTCGCGCGATGTATCTGCGGCCACGGTGCAGGACTTCCTCGCGCGACGGATCGCTGTTGGGCGCGGCTGACGGCGTCAGTTGATCGCCTCCAGCGAGGCGGATGAGACCCAACACTGGCATCGATTTGGGCGGTCTTGCGTGCGCCGCCGGCTGCGCCGGCATTGACGAACCTCCTACTTGCCGAGGCCCGCGAGCTTGGCGGCGGCCTGCATGTCCGCAAAATCGCGCTTGATGTACTCGGCAAAGCCGGCTGGCGTCATCTGCTCGGGCGTGGCGAGCTCGGAGCCGGTGGCGACGAGCTTGGCCGCGGCCTCGCTGCCGGCGCCGAGCCCGGCTGCGATCGCTGCCTGCAGCTTGGCGAGGTGCTCGGGCGGCGTCTTGGCGGGCGCGAGGATGCCGATGAAGCTGCGCGCCACGAAGCCCTTGACGCTCTCTTCCTCGAAGGTCGGGATGTCGGGTGCCAGCTTGGAGCGAGCGGCGCCAGCGACGGCGAGGATCAGCGCCTGGCCGCCCTTGTGCAACTCCGCCGCCGTCGAGAGTTCCGTCATGGCGCCGTCAACGTTGCCGCTGATCACATCGGGCAGCAGCGACCCGCCGCTCTTGTAGGGCACGTGCGCGATGGGCGCACCGATGGCCTGCTTGAACCGTTCCAGCGTCATGTGGGTGGCGCTGCCGATGCCGCTGGTGGCAAGGTTGACCGGGCGCGCCTTGGCGAGAGCGACGAGGTCGGCGACCGATTTGACGCTCAGCTTGTTGCTCACGATCAGCACGTGCGGCACGTAGCTGACCATCGCCACCGGGGCGAAGGCGCTGAGCGCATCGTAGCTGATGTTAGCGTTGATGAGTGGATTGATGGTCAGCGGCCCATTGGACCCAACCAGCAGGGTGTAGCCGTCCGGCGCGGCGTGGGCAACGAACTCGGCCCCCACCCCGCCCCCCGCGCCGGCGCGGTTCT
>JAFMSC010000396.1:3858-4247 GCA_017353825.1 Hyphomicrobiaceae bacterium
TCTCGACGACCACCGCCTGCCCAAGAGCCTTCTGTAGTACCTCGCCGACGAGCCTGCCGTTGATGTCGGCGTTGCCGCCGGCCGCGAACGGCACGATCAACTTGATCGGATGGTCCGGGTAGCCCTGCGCCCCGGCCGGCGGTGATAGGGCTGCGAGCACCCCCAGCCCGGCCACTGTCGCCCAGAATATCCGACGCGATACGATCACCGTTCCCTCCCCTCGCTTCTTCTGCTGAGCGCGTTGACGCTTGCCTTTCGTCGATCACTCTACATCGGGGCGTCCATCGGATGGAAAGGGATCGCAGCGGCCGCGTACCCCATCGCCCGATGGGGTCGACGGGTCTGGCCGCGGCCGCGGGGCTCCTGGCATCCGTGGTGGCCCCCGGCTG
>JAFMSC010000005.1 GCA_017353825.1 Hyphomicrobiaceae bacterium
CCCTTCCTCGATCTTCGGCTCCTTCTGCTCGGCCAGCTTGCGGAACACCTCTCCGAGGTGCCCGCGAAGCTCCAGATACAACCGAAGCTCCAGATACAACGTCTTTCTTCGACACTTCGGGATGAAGACGACGTGGTATTTGCACTCCCACGTTGTGTGGCTTAAGGCATTGTACTCGTCCATCGGTGGACTTCCTTCCGTGTGCGTGGCTGCTCACGGTCGGAAATCCGCTGATCGGGCTCTACTGCTCCTGAACTTGAACCTTGCCACCTCCCGCGGCGAGTCTGTCCTGCTACAAAAGACACTTGACCCCTTCTGGCGGGGCGCGGGCGGGATGCCTGCCTGTGACGCTCATGAGCCAACGCTCATGAGGACGGGGCTTTGAGGAGACGCAATATCTCCTGTTGTTCAGCTTTCGCCTCGATTGACCCGCTGCCGCCGCGACCGGTGCTGTGGCTTGCAAGGAGCATAGGTGATGATCCGTTCTTGTTCCCGGCTCGCGCGTTGGCGCCGCCAGCGAGCAGAGCCTTCACCGCAGCAGCGCACCGCGTGCGAACGGCGCGGTGCAAAGGCGTAACGCCACGCTTGTCAACAGCATTTGGATCCGCGCCCGCCTTGATGAGGCAATCAATCATTGCTTCTTGGGCGCGTGGGTTCCATCCCCGTGAGCCGGGCACGCCGTCGGCTGCGTAGTGAATCGGCTCGGCACCGTGTCGATTCTTTGCACGAACATCGCCACCTTTGGCAATAAGATCCGCGGCGATGCCTTTTTGATAGGCCGCCGCTGCGATATGCAGGGCAGTGTCACCCACATAGAGATCGTGCTCGATCTCGTCCAGGTAGTGGTCTTTCGCTAGGTGACGGCTTGCGCCTTCTTTCGAGCGCTCGTGGGCCAGTTCGGGCGAAGCGCTCAGCATCTGGCTGGCAGTCGGCGCATCTCCCAGGGCGATGGCCTCAACCAACGCTCTAAAGGCGGAATGGCCTCTCTCGGCACGCATCATTGGCGTATTCCGGGGTCCAAAGGACAGCCGCGGGGCTAAACGGGTGAGGAGCGTACACCGACGAGCCATATGCTGTCTTCCCGCGGAGAGCGGCAGTTATGGTGGCACAAACTCACCGTCGGCCTGTTTGCGAGGATCGTTCTGGGCGCGTAATTGGTACACCCCAAGATTTTGAGCCCAACTATGACCTTATTCGCGAGATCCTTCAAACGCGGGCGCCGACGTTTCCGAACCCAACGGGATGCAGCATGAAATACATGGAGTTCGCCCTCAATGCGCTCGCGTCTTGCGGGCATAGAAGACCTGAACACGGGATGTTTGGTCGGCCGCATGATCTACTCGGAGATCAACCGCGATAGATAGCCTCCGGCTGGGAGAAAAAGCTCAGCAGGATGTGGTAGACGATCGCATAGTTCTTCTGTTGGATCGAGGCATGCGAGATGCCCGGCATGACGGCGAACTGCTTATCCGGGTTCGGCAGCTTCTCGAAAAAGCGAATGAGGTCCTCGAAGCCGGCGATGCCGTCCCACTGGCCGCGCATGATGATGGTCGGCGCTGTGATCTTTTCAGGGTTCACGACCGGCAGGTGCGAGCACATGTCAACGTAGGTGCCGATCGGCACCGAATCGTCAAGCGCCAGGATCGCATCAGCGAACGCGTCAATCACAGCCTGATCGGCGGTGCCGGGATGGTCGCGATCGAAGATCGATTGCACGAACGCCCGGTTCAGTGGCCGGCGGTTGCCACCCTTCAGGTACTCCGGTAGCTTCTTGCGGCGCTCCATCAGCGTCGGCGAGCCATCGCCGGTCCACACGAAGGCGTCGAGTGCGAGACGCTTAACACGTTCCGGATGGCGTTCGGCGAACAACGCCGCGCGCAAGGCTCCCGAGGAGATGCCGTAGACGTAGAGTGGCCCGCTATTGCGGGTCTTATCAATGTACTCCGCGGCCGCCGCGCAGTCGTCGGCTCCGGTGGCGATGTCGTAGGTGATATCGCGCGTCTTGTCGGAGCGGCCATAGCCCTCCATGTCGACCGACCAGGTGTCGAAGCCCTGTGCGCCGAAGTAATCCATAGCCGACGAGCTCGGGCGGCCGGGCACCTGAAGATCGAACGTCGGCGTACCGGCCATCGAGGAGCCGTGCACGAACAGGATGGTACCGAGCCTATCGGGCCGGGTGGTGCGCTTCTCCAGCATGAAGAGGCGGACATCGCCCTTGTTGGTCCAGTGCTCTTGCCCCGGCAACCGGGGGACGGCGGGGAGTGGCTTGGTCATGGCTGCTCTCTTCCGATTAGCTTGGGACATCCTGGCGCAATCTACCTATCATCCCGACGAACTGATGCGAGCGGCAGGCGAGCAACGCTCCGGATCGGCCAGGGATCGTGCGAAGCGATCGACGCCCAACACGAGGTCTTCGCGTTCGCCTCGGTCTCCTCGATGACCAGTGAAATAGACTGGGTCCCTCAGATGGGCGCATGCACCCACAAGTTGATCAGAACGTGGCCACCCCGCCAGTCGGCCTGGCACTTCTTGACAACCTTCATCTTGGCGATGGCGCTCAACGTGCGCAAGCGACGGCGTGCGCCAACGTGGCTTGCGCGAGGCGAGGGCGCGAGCCGGCATGAGGCCCTAGACGAGAGCCGCTCAGGGTTTCTACCGATTTGAGTCGCGCGCTCCCACGCGCACAATTGGCCCGCACCACCCACTGGTGGCTGTGGGATCGTTGTTCTGGGAGGCCGTCAAATGGGATTGCTCGATGAAGTGATCAACGCAGCGCTTGGATCAAAAGCGCCACCTGCGCAAGGTCAAGCTCCTCAAAGTCAACCTGCTCAAGATCAGTTCTCACAAGTCGCGGCAGCTTTGCAGGCGCTGCTCGCTCCCAGGCAAGCAGGGACTCCGCAGGGGGCGGCTTCGGCCGGGCCTCAGAGCGGCCTCGATGTGCTCATCGGCCAGTTCAAACAATCCGGCCTCGAGGACATCATCAACTCCTGGATCGGCACAGGGCAAAACCGAGCGGTCTCCCCCACCCAGTTGCGCCAGGCCATTGGCCAGGAGACCGTCAACGGTCTCTCGCGGCAGACGGGAGCGCCACCAGAGGACCTGATGAATCAGCTCGCCAGATATCTCCCTGGTGTGATCGACAGACTGACCCCCAACGGTCAACTTCCAAGACAGGCGGACCTCGGTCAGACAAGACCACAGTAGAGCACCGGGCGGTGGAGCGCCCAGATCGCTTGGACACTGGGCCGCGAAGGCGCCTGCATGGATGAGCGTGTTGCCAACCTCAAGAGCTCTCGGCCGTCCGAGGAAGAGCGTTATGCCGCCGGCGACCGCGGCGCAAAAACGGGGCAAGCTCTCCTGCGCTCCACGACAGGTCAGCAGGCTAATGAGCGTCAAAGGCGGATGCCCAGGCATCAAGCGGGTGCGGTGAGCTGCCTATCCCCTACGATGACCTGGAGGCTCACCTGCCGGTCGTAAGCTCCGCAGCGACCGAGCCCAACCCCTGGACTATTCTGGCCCATCCGCCGCTCATGGCGCTGAAGGCGAAATCGTTGCTCGGCGACCGGAAGCCGGAGTGCACCAGGCGCAGCCGTGTTCCGCCGTTGACCGCCTGCAGCGTCCAGGTCACGACGCTGTCGAGCGGCGCGTAGGCGAGATTATCGGCCGACCCGCCTTTCCAGCTGTAGACGAGCTTCTCGAGCGGTCGCACCTCCAGCACCTCGCCATGCACAGTCCCATCCCAGCCAGGCACCGGCTTGGCGCGGAAAGTGAAGCGCTTACCCACAACCGGCTCGAAATCGTTGGGCATGAGCCAGCGGCGTATCAGCTCACCGCTCGTCAGCGCGTGCCACACGATCTCGGGGGCGTGAGGCATGACTTCCTCGATAACGATATCGCGCGTTGCATGCCGTTGGGTGGCCGCCTTCATTGATCGATCTCCTTCAAGAGCTCTCTCAGACTGGCAAAGCGGTCACGCCAGAACAGACCGTAGATGCCGAGCCAATCAACGAGAGGCGTAAGGCCCAGGGGGGCGCCGCGGTAAAAGGTGTTTCGCCCAGCGCGCCGCTCGACAATGAGGCCCGCCTGTTTGAGCGACCGCAGGTGCTGTGAGATGGCCGGCTGCGAGACGGAGCTGCCGTGCGTCAGATCGACGACCGTGATCTCGTCGGCCCGCACAATGCGCTCGAAGATCCCGCGGCGGGTGGGATCGGCGAGCGCCCGCATGACTGTTGCAACATCCAATGCTGACATGATCGATTGATAAGCATAGGCTTATTTATAAGTCAATACTTATTGTTTGTGTGGCCTGCGTTCTGGAAGCCGCTGAGCTCGGTGCCGGCGCCAGCACACGCAGCGACGGTGGCGGGAGGGGCGGAGCGACATCGGCAAGAAGCTTGACGGGCAACGTGCTGGCCCGCGGCCCCGAGGCAATCAAGAACATCCTGGCATCAGGCCAGGACGCTTTCAGCCTGATCGAGCCGCTGATCGCGCGCGAGAAGGTCGACTGCTCATGGGTGAAGAAGGGCCGCTTCGTTGGGGGGTGAACGCCCAGCGACTACAGGTTCCAGGACAGCCGTATTGCCAGCCTCAACGCGGATGCTAGTCAGGCAGTCCAGTCTCCGATACGGCTTGCGTCGCTGGTTGCGAACCCCCGATCCCCATGGCAGCCATTCGGTGCCTGCACGCCACCACAGCTCGCCAGTCCTGAGCGGGTCGGGTAGGATGGGCTGCGGCTGTCGCCTGCAGCGGTGGCTGAGCGTGGCTCGGCATCATGGTGGCTCGGCATCATGGTGTCGGACTATCGTCGATCACCGGGAGGTGACCGTGCTCGACATCATCATCCGCGGCGGAGACGTCGTCACGCCTGAGGGCGTCGCCAAAGCCGATGTCGGCATCAAGGGCGAGACCATCGCGGCAGTCGCCACCGCCGGCGTTCTCGACGCTCAGGCAGCCTCCCGCGTAATCGATGCGACGGGCCGGATCGTGATGCCGGGCGGCATCGATCCGCACGTGCATATGCAGCACGCGTTCGTGATCCCGACGGGCGAGACGTACTACACGCGCGGACCCGACCACGTCGGCATGGCGGCGCTCTGCGGGGGCACGACAACGCTCATCGATTTCGCCTATGTGGAATCGGCGGGCAGCGTCGAAGCCGGCATCACGGCGCGAGATGCACAGTTCAAGGGCAAGGCTGCGTGCGACTGGGCCTACCACCTGATGCTGCAGTCCGATCCATCGGAACAGGTGGTGCAAGGACTGGGCGAGGCGATCCAGGCCGGGTATCCGACGGTCAAGATCTTCACCACCAACATCTGGCCGCAGCGAAAGGGCCGCATGGTCGATCTCGGCGACATGTGGGAGGTATTCAAGGTCCTCGCTGCGCGCGGCGGCCTCGGCGTCATCCACGCCGAGGACAACGACCTCGTCATGCACATGTACGCCAAGCTTATTCGCGAGGGTCGCACCGGCTTCGAGAACATGGCCGAGGTGCACAGCCAGCTCTCCGAGGACATCAGCTTCCGCCGTGTCATTCGCCTAGCCGAGAGCGTACCGGGCTGCGCCCTCTACATGATGCACGTCTCGGCCGCAACGGGCGTCGGCGCCATCCGGGAGGCGCGCGCCAAGGGCCTGCCTATCTACGGCGAGAGCCTGCATCAGTACATGCTCTACACTTCGGACGACTACAAGCGCACCAACGGCCAGATCTACCACACCTATCCGTCGCTGAAGACCAAGGCTGACCAGCAGGCGCTGTGGGACGGCACGCTTGATGGTGCCATCAATTGCGTCGCCACCGACGACCTGTGCTGCACGCTGCGCGAGAAGACGTTTGGCAAGCGCATCGACGACACCACCGGGGGTAACTCCGGCATCGAGCCGCGCCTGGCGGTGATGTACACGGAGATGGTGACGAAGCGAGGCTATTCGCTCCCGCGCTACGTTGATCTCGTCTCGAGCAACGCAGCGAAACTCATGGGGCTCTATCCTCACAAGGGGGCGATCGCCGTCGGCAGCGATGCCGACATCACCATACTGGATCCGACGCGGCGCGGTCATATCCGCGCCGTCGATCTGCGCCAGACCGACTACACGCCGTGGGAGGGTCACGAGATCAACGCCTGGCCCGTGCTCACGATGCTGCGCGGCGTGGTAAAGGTCGAAGACGGCCGTTATCTCGGCAAACCGGGCGACGGACGGTACCTGAAGCGCAAGATCCCGGCCGAAGTTATCGAAGGACCGCTGCTGTGACGGACCCACGGCGGACCGCCCCGAACGAAGCGATCGCGACGGAGGAAGCCCTGGCGGTCCTCGTCGAAGCGAGCCTTGTCCTGTGGGGGTGCCCGGGTGAGGTGCGCCGCTCGGCGTCGGGTGCGATCTCCGTCCGGACATCGGAGCACCAGGCCGAGATCGCGCGCGCCGAACCGGGCGTCCCGTTCCGCTGGTCAATTACCATCGATCGCCGCCGCAGGCATGCTGGCTCCATCCCCGGCTTGCTGCGCGCGCTCCGCCTGGCGCTGGACGAGAGCTTCCAGCCGAGCCGCGCCCGCATCGCCGCCCTTGAGGTCGGCGGGTGATGATCCCGGTCACGGTCCTGACCGGCTTTCTGGGCAGCGGCAAGACGACCCTGCTCGCCCGCCTCTTGAAGTCTCCCGAATTCGCGCGCACGGCTGTGATCATCAACGAGTTCGGCGAGGTCGGCATCGACCACGATCTCCTCGAGGCCGGCGAGGAGAGTTTCGTCCAGCTGGAGACGGGCTGTCTGTGCTGCGCGAGCCGCGGCGATGTCGAGGCAACAATCGCGCAGTTCCTGGCGCGGCGCGAGCGCGGCGCGGTACCTCCGTTCGAGCGCATCGTGATCGAAACGAGCGGCCTCGCCGACCCCGCCCCCATCCTCAATGCCGTGATGCGCGAGGCGGCCCGCGGCACGGGCATCGAGCTCTGCAATGTGGTGACGACGGTCGATTGCGTGACCGGCCTTGATGCCCTTGCGCGCGAGCCGCAATCGGTACGGCAGGTCGCCGTCGCCGACCGTCTGGTCCTGACGAAAGCGGACATCGGCGGCGTGCCGCCGGCGCTGCGCGCTCACCTTGCTGCGATCAACCCTGGCACGCCGGCGACCGAGGCTCAGTTCGGCGACGTCGACGTGGCGCGGCTCTTCAACGCCGCGCGCGATCCTGCCGCCAGCTTCGAAATATCCTCCCGGGACGCCGCCCGCCGCGTCCACGCACATCACAACGATATCCAATGCATCGTCATCCGCCGCGAGCAGCCGGTGCCCGCTCTTTTGATCACGCTTTTGCTGGAAGCGCTCGCCGATCATTGTGGCGCCGAGCTGCTGCGGTTGAAGGGACTCCTCTACATCAAGGAGCGCCCCGAGCATCCTGCCGTGATCCACGGCGTACAGCACGTGTTCCACGCACCGAAGTGGCTCGACCGGTGGCCCTCCGGCGACCGCAGCACGCGCCTCGTGCTCATCGGGCGCGGCCTTTCTGCGCCCTGGATTGAGTGCGTTATGGCCGCATTGGAAACGGAGCTGGTCGAGATTGCCGCCACCAACAGGTCACGACCTGTGGCGATCGAGAACTGAGGTCAGCCCGGACAAGCTGTCCCAGCCCTTCGCTCGGTCTATGGTGGCGTGTTGCCTGATCGCTTGGCACCGTGCGCTCGTGGACACTGCGGGCGCTTGCCATCTCGGCTTACGGCAGGGACCGGCCGCAGGGGAAGCGGTGGCGCGCAGCGGCTCGCAATCCTCTCGGGCGGCCGGTTGCCGACGGATAGGAGTTGGACGATGGTCACCCGCGTCGCGGATCGCTGGCGAAGGGCGGATCGCGTGCCAGCACCTCCTCTATGCGCTCGGGCTCCACCTTCACCTCGAGCCCGGCCCGCTCCAGCTGGAGCAGCATCGGCGAGCGGCTATCGCGGTCACCCCAGCCGCGGTTGAGCGCTTCCGTCAGCTCGGCGAATGCCAGATTGGCAATCCGCATCGGCACGCCCAGCTCACGGCCGAGCTCAGTCGCGAGCCGCATATCCTTGTGCGCCAGTTTCAGGGCGAAGTTCGCCGGGTCGTACTTGTTGATTAGGAACCGATCGTGCAGGCGGTCGAATGTGCGCGAGCGTCCTTGCGCGCCGCTGCGCACCGCCTCCCAGAGCGCCAACGGATCGACGCCGGCCTTGATGCCCATGGAGAACACCTCCGCGAGCGTGGTCTGGATGGCGTAGCCGGCGCAGTTGTGCACGAGCTTGGCCACCGAGCCGGCGCCGATTGGACCGATGTAGCGGGCGGCATCGCCGATGGCATCGAGGAGCGGCTTGTGTCTCTCAAAGGCGTCCTCACTGCCGCCGACCCAGATGGCAAGCCGACGGGACTTGGCGCCCTGCGGTCCGCCGCTCACCGGTGCATCAAGAAGCTCGTGTCCGCGCTCGGTGTAGACCTGGTGGGCCCGGCGGACGAGGGATGGGGAGTTGGTTGTCAGGTCAAACAGGGTCGCACCCTTCGCCATCCCCTCGATCACCCCGTTCGTGCCGAGTGCCACGGCCTCGAACTCGGGCGGCCCCGGCAGCGACGTGAAGATCACCTCGCTTAGCTCGCCGACAGCCCTAGGCGTTTCCGCCCACAATGCCCCAGCGGCCAGGTGAGGCGTCGCGCGCTCACGGCGAACATCGTTGACAATGAGCTTGTGGCCTGCCTGCTGCAGGTTCCGCGCCATGCTGGCGCCCATGGTACCAAGGCCGATGAACCCCACCTGCATGCGAGACCTCCAGATTGCCGTCGATGCCCTCAGTTCCAGATGTAGCCTTTGGGTAGCGGGATATCGGCGAACCACACGAAAGTTGCGTGGAATGCCAGTGCTAACATCACCGCCGCGATGGCGTTCTTCCACCACGCCCAGGCGCCGAGGAGCTGCAGCTGTGCGGCGAGGAATAGAGGAGAAGCCAGCGAGAAGCCGAGCACCGGTATCAGGGCGGCGAACGCGGCGAGCGTGACCAAGGTGAGGATCAGCTGCGACGCCACGCTCGCAGAAACTCCCATAGCGCTCTGTTGCGGTTGCGGTTCGGCTTGTCGAGCGCCGAGCAGGCGCCACAGGCCAGCCGCCAACATCAACAGGCCGAGTGCCAACAAATAGCGGTCGGGACCGACGGCGTCGAAATTGGCAGCTCGGCGGTCCTGCTGCGATATGCGCCAGCCGTCGGCGAGCGAGACCGCGCCGAGCAATACGTATGCAATCGCCTGGGCGCGCTCCAGAAGCATAGCGCGGACCTTTCCCCCTTCGTCTCGGCCCCCGGCCGAGGGCCTCGCGGTATCCGAGTGTACGGTGCCCTTCGCCCGAATGTCGATAATAGCAAATCCCGCTCACAGGAATGAGCTATCGTCTTCCAGTCCGCTGACTTTATGGCGTCTTGGCGCCAGCCCGTGCTAGCAATGTTGGCAGGCGCACAATGCGCCGCCGGCAGGGCTCGCTCCACCTCAGCACCACGCGCGCTGGAGGGCGCAGCGAGACCATGCGGCCCAGGGAGAGAAATGCGTATGGACGTGGGCCTTTTGTCCGGGTTGGCCAACGCCATGTCCCTGGCCAACATCGGCTTTGCATTGATTGGGTGCCTGCTCGGGACGCTCGTTGGCATCCTACCGGGCCTCGGACCCGCCTCCGCCATGGCGATCCTGCTTCCGGTGGCGCTCTATCTGCCACCCGCCGGTGCCATCATTATCATGTCCGGCATCTACTACGGGGCAATGTACGGCGGCTCAACCACCGCAATCCTGATGAATATCCCGGGCGAAGTCGCCTCCGTCGTCACAACCCAGGACGGCTTCGCCATGACCAAGCAGGGCCGCGCTGGTGAAGCGCTCGCCATCGCTGCCATCGGCTCCTATCTGGCGGGAATGCTGGGCACGCTCGCAATCGCCGTGCTCGGGCCGACGGTGGCCGACCTCGCGCTGCATTTCGGTCCGCCGGAATACTTCGGCCTGGTGCTGTTCTCGATGACCGCACTCGTCAGCTTCTCCGGTCGCTCAATCCTGGCCGCGCTAATGCTCGGCGTGCTTGGCATGTGGCTCGCCTCGATCGGCACCGATCCGCTCACAGGTACACAGCGGCTCAACTTCGGCTCCATCCAGTTGATGAAGGGCTTCGATGTCGTACCGGTCCTGATTGGCCTTTTTGGCATAGCCGAGGTGCTCTCAACACTCGAGCAGAAGACCCAGCAGATCTACGCGGGCCGACTTGGCTCGGCGTGGTCGATGATCCCGCGCGGGGTTGAGCTCGTCCGCGGCCTTGCCGCCTCGCTGCGTGGCACGCTGATCGGCTTCGTGCTCGGGCTGTTGCCGGGCATGCTCCCGGCGTTGACCGCGTATCTCTCTTACGACGTGGAGCGGCAGGTGTCGCGCACGCCGGAGAAGTTCGGCACCGGCATGATCGAGGGAGTGGCGGCGCCCGAGGCTGCCAACAACGCCACGGCCATGGCCGGCTTCATCCCGTTGCTCTCGCTCGGCATCCCGACCACCCCGGCCCTCGCCATTCTGCTTGGCACGCTGATGATCAACGGCCTGACCCCCGGCCCAATGCTGTTCCAGCAACAGGCGCTGCTGGTGTGGACGGTGATCGGGTCCATGCTAATCGCCAATACGGCTCTCCTCATCCTCAACCTGCCGTTGGTCGGGCTTTGGGCGCGCATCAGCCAGATACCCTACCACGTGCTCGGTCCCATCGTCCTCTGCGTGTGTGTCGTCGGTGCCTATGCACCACGCAACACCATGTTTGATGTATGGGTGGCGATCCTCTTCGGAATCGTTGGCTACGTGCTGCGACGCCTGGGGATGCCGCTGGCGGTGCTGGTGCTGGGCTTGCTGCTGGGGCCGCTGTTCGAGCAGTCGCTGCGGCAGTCGATCGCGCTCGAAGGCACGCCCGCCATCTTCTTCACGCGTCCGATTCCCCTGGCGCTCATGATCGCCGCCGCGCTGGTCCTGGCGGGGACGGTGTGGCTGCGGCGCCGCTCGCGCACCGTGCAGGGCCTGATCCATGAGAGCGTCAACCAGAGTTGACCGCTATTCCCACTCGGAAGATCAAACAAGGCACGGAGGAGAGACATGCTGCGAATTGCGATGCTTGCCCTGGCTGTGCTCGCCATCACTTTGTCAGGCACGAGCGCCCAGGATAAGTATCCCACCAAGCCGATCGAGATTATCGTGCCCTACGTGGCCGGTGCATCGACCGACTTGGGCGCCCGCGTGATGGCGCAAGTGCTGGAGACACGCTGGCAGGTGCCGGTCAGGGTGATCAACAAGCCAGGCGGCAACACCGTGCCGGCCGTGACCGAGATGATGAGCGCCAAGCCCGACGGCACGCTGTTCCTGATGGACAACATCGCCTCGAGCGCCATGCTCGACACCGTGGTCAAGAACCTGCCCTACAAGGTATTCGACCGCTCGTTTGTGGCCATGACGGGCTACACGCCGATGATGTTCATCGTCCACGTCGACTCACCCTTCAAGACCCTAGGCGACGCGGTCGAGGCCTTGAAGTCCGACACCGCCAAATTCACGTGGACCTCGCTCGGCGGCGTCGGCGGTCAGGACCTGGCGTTCCGCCAATTCTTTGCCGCTACGGGCGTGGAGATCGGCAAGGCGCGCGCGATCGCGCTGAAAGGCGGCGCCGAGGCCGTCACCCTCACGGCGGGCGGCCATGTGCGGCTTGGCGCCGGGACCTGGAGCGCCATCGCCGCCCCGCTCGGCGCCAACAAGCTGCGGGTCTTGGCGGTCGCCGGCAATGTGCGCTGGCCGCGCCTCCCCGACGCCCCGACGACGACCGAGGCGGGCTATCCCGAAATCGATGCCCAGTACTGGATCGGGGTGTCCGGACCGCCAGGCCTGGCTGCCAACATCGTCGACACCTGGAATGAGGCGCTACGCCAGCTGTTGGCTGACAAGGAGGTGCAGGAGAAGATGCTCAACGCCGGGCTTCTCACCGCGTACCTCGACCCCGAAGCCATGATGGCTCGCGTGGAGCGTGACCGCAAGGCCGTCCAGACACTGTTCGGCAACTGAATGCAGCAAACCCAGAGCTCCCCATGCAATTGATCGGCTCGCCCACCTCGCCGTACGTGCGCAAGGTGCGGGTCTATCTGGCCGAGGCCGGCACGACGTGCGACTTCCTGCCGCTCGATGCCTGGCATCCTGACGCCCGGCTCCTCGACATGGCGCCTCTCGGCAAGGTCCCAGTGCTCGTACGCGATGACGGCAGCCCACTCTAGGACTCGCTGTTGGTGATCGAGTACCTGGAGAGCCTGTTGCCCCAGCCGAGGCGACTGCTGCCCTCGAAAGGGGGAGGAGCGCTGGGAGGTGCTACGGTGGCAGGCATTGGCGCATGGCGTGATTCGTCACGGTCTTGCGCTTGAACGATCCTACGGCGTCCGGAAGCGCTGAGGAGCAGAGAGGTTGAGGCGCGGGAGGAGCTGCGGATCACGCGGGTACTCAACAGCATCGAATGGAGCATCGGTGGCGGCCAATGGCTGTCTCTCGATCGGCTTACGCTGGCCGATGTCGTGCTGGGCGTGGCCATGCAATACATGGACTTCCGCGACCCGCACGATTGGCGCGCCAGCCGGCCGGCGCTGGCGAGATGGGCGGCTGCCATGCATGGTCGGGCAAGCTTTGCCGGTACGTTGCCACCGGGCTTCACTCCTGTTGCGTGAGCAATTCTCGCCGCCAATCAGCTAAAAATGCGCGGCGAGATCGGCTTGAAGATGCGCACGCCGCTACGGCCAAACAGGTCCGCGGTGAGCCGCCAGGCCGGGACGACGGCGATGCCCCGCCGCCCCACGGAGCGATCGAGGCCGGTGCTCTCGAGCCAGGTCATGACGCGGCGATAGGCTTCCGGAACCTCGGCGTCGGCCTCGAGCACCAGGAGGTGGGCGTCGGCGGGCACATCGGGCGTCTCGTCGATGCCGGCGAACAGGTTGCGGTACCAATTCGTGTGCTCCGCCTGCCATTCGCCGGTGGACGCGGGCCCGCCGTGAGCGCGGTATTCCTCGCTGTCGAAGACCGCCCCTGAGACGACGTCGTGCATAGCGAGCCACGGCGAAGGGGTGGCCGTGATGGCGCGGAAGCGCTGACTGGCGCGGAAGCCCGGCACGCTGCGAATGAGCTTCGTCACGTGGTCGAGATACCAGGCGTGCCAATCGGCCTCGCGGGCCGGATTGCGAAAGTCCATTTCCACCATATAGAGCATCGCAGCGTGGTCTCCCTTGTCTCCGGTTGCGCGTGCTAAGCTTGTACGTGCTTGCTTGGCACGTACGTTGCCTCCCTCGCCCGTCGGTCGTGGCCCCGCTCCGCGAGCGCCGCGTGCCGGCCGGCAATCCGTCCGGAGATGAAGGCCCAGGCCAAGTGGTGGCCATGGCCGTAGAGCAAGAGGCCCCCTTGGCCGACCGAGCCTGCCGCATACAGCCCGGGGATCGGGCGGCCGTCGCCGCCGACGACCTCCAGGCGCTCGGTGACGCGCAAGCCGCCGTCCGTGAACACCACATAGGGTTTGATGGGCCCGAGCGCGATGAACGGCGGACGCGTGAGCGGGGAGCGACCACACGCGCTCGCCGCGGTATTGCTGGCCGCCACCGTCTCTGCGAGAGCATCCCCCGGAACACCGATGAGCGAGCCGAGTTTCTCCAACGACGGTGCCTCATGAAAGATGTCCCGGCGGTTGTACCGGTAATCGGCAATGTAGGCATAGGCAATGCCGGGCGCGGTTGAGACGAAATTCGGCCAGCGTGAGAAGGTCTCCGCAATCGCGCCATCGAGAATGGCGTAGGCGGTCGCCCGCGGCTCGTGAGGTAGATGGTCCTTCGGCGCCGCCAGCTCGTCCGCAAAGCGGCGGCCGAGCGCGTTCACCAGGATCGCGCCCTGCCTGTAGAGGTTAGCCTCCACTCCGAGGGCAGTGGTGACGAAGCCCATGAGAACCGGCCGCAGCGCATCGGGCAGCGTCTCGGCCGCCATCCTGGCGACCCAGCCGACGATGCGCCAAGGCGGCACCCGGCGCACCAGGCTGGTCCTCGCCGGCGGGACGAAGCGCAGACGCGGTCCGTGGACGATGTCGCCGTTGACAATCTGGGCCCCGAGCGCCATCGCCAGCTTGTGGCCGTCACCCGTGCTCCCCCCGTTGACCGCGGGGGTCTTGGCAGCTGCTGGAGAGGCAAAGTTGGCCTTCATTTCCGGCTCGGCGCTGAAATCGCCCGTGGCCAGGACAACGCCGCTGCTGGCCACGAAGGCGAGGCCTGCTCCATCGCCCGCCTCGGCCACGACGCCACATACGCGCCCGCCGTCGAGCAGGAGCCGCCTGGCGCGCAGCCCCGTATAGATGTCGACGCCACGCCTGCGGCAGTGCCGGCCGAGGACGGCAGGAAAGGCGCGCGAGTTCGGCAGCACGTTGTGCATCCGCGGTCGGCGGTGCGGCGGTTCCGGGCTCGGCCCGGCGAACACAAGCCCGACCGAGAGCAGCCAATCGAACATCTGCGTCGTGTTCTCGACCAGCAGGCGGCGCAGGGCGAGATTGTCCCGCTTGGCATTGCCACCGGCGAGCAGACCCAGGTCCTCGAAGTGCTCGTCTGCCGAGTCGGCGATGCCAGCGCGCCGCTGATGCGGCGTGTTGATCGCGGTTACGGAGCCGACGGACCAGGCCGTCGTCCCGCCGAGCCGACCGGCCTTTTCGATGAGCACGACGCGACGCCCGAGCGCCGCTGCGCTGCTGGCTGCGGCGAGGCCGGCACCGCCACCACCGACCGCCACCACATCCGCGTCCACGCACGGCAGGTCTCCGTGGCGCGGGGATCGGGGTGCTCGGCGCGAACCTCCGTTGCCCATCGCGATGTCCTTCGGCGGCCGAATGCGAGCATTGAAACTCGACAACGAGGCTATTGAGATTTGGAGCTTGCGGCAACGTAGAGCTGCCATGTCGGACCCGCGGTGTATCGCGGTTGACTCGACGAAGCCATGACCTAGACTAAAAATGCATTCTACTGAGCGGAATTCCATGACGACCGACCTTTCGGCGAAGCTTGCCGCGCGCATCATGGCGGTGGATGCCGCGGTGCTCGACGCCGCGGACCTCGAGCAGATCGCCCGTCTGCTCTACGACGTCGCCGCCTGTGCCTACGGCGGCACGCAGCACGAGACAGTGGCCGCGCTGCGCCGCTGGGCCGCGCCGTATGCCGGCGCGGGCACAGCCGGCATCATCGGCGCCGGCCTACGCGTCCCGGCACCGGTAGCGGCACTGGTCAACGGCACAGCGGCCCACAGCTACGAGCTTGACGACACGCACGATTCGTCAATGAGCCATCCAGGTTCCGTGGTGATCCCGGCAGCCTTGGCGGTGGCCGCCGAGTGCGGCAGCACCGGGCGAGAGCTCGTCGCCGCCATTGTCGCGGGCTACGAGGCGATGACGCGGGTCGGCATGGCGGCAAACGCCAGTCACGTGATCGAGTTTGGCTTTCACCCGACGGCGTTGTTTGGCGGATTCGGGGCAGCGGCTGCGGCAGCGAGGCTCAAGCGCGTCGACAGCCGCGGCCTGCGCTGCGCCTGGGGCCACGTGCTGTCAATGGCGGGCGGCTCGATGCAGTTCTCCGATGAGACCGCGGGTACCGCCGTCAAGCGGATGCACGCGGGCTACGCTTCCCAGCAGGGCGTGCTGGCCGTCCAGATGGCGCGCGCCGGCATCGAGGCGCCGCAGCACGCCCTCGATGGCAAGTATGGCTTCCTGAAGCTCTTCGGGCGCGAGGCTCGACCCGAGCTCCTGGCGGGGGAGCGCGATCGCCTCACCATCCACGACATCAGCTTCAAGCCTTATGCCTGCTGTCGGCAGTTCCACTCGATGATTGACGGCCTGCGCGCGGCCACCGACGACCTCGCCAATACCCGATCGATCGAGGCGATTACGGTGCGCGGTCCGCGCGTGCTCGCCGACCAGCACATGTTGCGGCGCCCGGCCTCGCCAATGGCGGCGCAGTACAGCCTGCCGTACGTCGTGGGGGCGACGCTGGAGCTGGGCCCGATGCGCTACGACGCCTTCGCCTTCGAGAACCTGGGCAGCCCCGACATCCTGAGGTGGGCCGACATGGTCGAGGTCGGGTACGATGGCGAGATGCAGGCCCAATACCCCTCGCATTTCGGGACCGAGGTGGAGGTACGCTTTACCGGGGGCGGCTCGCGCACGGAGCGCGTGCTTGACAGCCGCGGCACTCCGGCCCGCCCGTTCACCTGGGAGCACCTCTGCGAGAAGGCCTTTGCCCTGACCAGCCAGTGCGAGCCGCCGCTCGACCTTGCCCTGCTGCGGGAGACGGTGCAGGGCATGGCAAGTGCCGAGGATGTGTCGGCGCTCAATCGGCTGCTCACGGATGCGCCGATGGCCGGACCTCGCACGGGCCGTAGCGACCTGATGGCCGGCTTGCCACCGACGGCGTGAACGAGACCCCCGAAATGCCCCACCTTACAGCATCCGCGTTGCCGCTCGCAGGCGTGCGCGTCGTCGACTTCAGCCGCCTGCTGCCCGGGCCATGGTGCACGCAGACGCTCGCCGACCTCGGCGCAGACGTGGTCAAGGTGGAGCAGCCGGAAATCGGCGACTATAGCCGCTTCAACCCGCCCACATACAAGTCCGTCAGTGCCTACTTCAACAGTGTGAACCGCAACAAGCGCTCGATTGTCCTCGACCTGGCGAGCGCGGACGATCGCAAGCTCGCCGAGCAGCTGGTGGGACGCGCCGACATCGTCGTGCAGTCGTTCCGCCGGGGTGTGCCCGAGAAACTCGGTATCGACTATGCCTCGATAGCTGCCACCAACCGGGCCGTGATCTATTGCTCGGTTACCGGATTCGGCGATGAATCGGCCCTTGGCCGCATGCCCGGACACGACCTCTCGATTCAGGGTGTGGCGGGAGCGCTCGGCAAGCACCTCGAGCCGGGTCGGGCGCCGCCCATGCCGACCTTCCAGGCCGGCGACTTCACTGGCGCGGCTTTCGCGACCATCGGCGTGCTCGCGGCCTACATCCGGCGCACTGCAACCGGGGTCGGGTGCTACCTCGAGATCCCGCTGTACGACAGCCTGATCAGCGTCAGCCACGTGGCGATGTCGGGTGCGCTGGCGCGCGTGGCCGGCTACTCCGGCAAGCCGGAGATGGAGCCCTGGGGGCGCAACCCGCGCTACAACATCTATCCCACCCGCGACGGCAAGTATGTCACGGTGTGTCTACTCGAGTATCGCGGGTGGAAGCGCTTCTGCGACTACATCGGCCGCAGCGAGCTGGCGCCCGAGGAGAGCTGGGCCGACCGGCACACCGATCATGCTGACCGTGCCGAGGCCATCCGCACGGCGATCTCGGCATTTTGCCTGGCGCATGATCGCGACGAGCTGGGCGAGAGAATGCGCGAGGCCGAGATCGCCATTTGCCCAGTCTACTCGACCGACGAGGCACTCGCCTCGGCGCATACGCGGGAGCGGGACATCGTGGGGTTCGGCGAGCATCCGGTCGATGGGCGTGTTCCCTACCTGCGCGATCCGCTGTTGCGAGCGGGCCTCACGGATCCCGGCCGTCGGCCGTCCCCCGGCCTCGGCGAGCATGGCGAGGAGCTGCGGCGCGAGCTCGCCGGCTCGCTTCCGTCATCGCCACATCACGCAGGCTGACGGCGATGGCGGGGAGAGGGCCTGAGGAGCAGTCGCCACCGGTCGCGGGTACGCCGGCGGGGACCTCGGTGGTGGAGCTCGGCAGCTCTATCGCCGCCGAGGTTGTCAAGATCGGGCCACCGGGAGGCGCGGCAACCCGCGACCGGCCTCCGACCCAGCGCGGCCAGGGCTATTTCTTTACCTACACGCACTCCGACAAGAAGAGCCTGGTGCTCGACCCGCGTCGCCAGGCGATCGCACGCTTTGCATCCTGCGGCGCATCCGCGGCGCCGGCGCTGACCCAAGACGAGATGTTGGGCGAGCCGCAAACCGCGGCGTGCTGCCTGCGGTTTACCGTGACCGAGGACGGCGGGACGTGGCCCCGGCTGGTGAGCCCGCTCTCGCGGCTCGGCACTCCGCCGGCGGTACGCGCACCGATGCCGGTTCTCGGCCGGGACAACCCCGCCATCCTCGCAACCGTGCGCAGGCAGACTGCGCCCTCGTGAGCCGGAGGCACCTCGTTCCTATGCCATCGCATCTGTTTTCGCCGTTCCGATTGCGCGGGCTCGAGCTTGCAAACCGGATCGTCGTCTCGCCCATGGCCCAGTACGTGGCCGAGGAGGGCTGCGCCGGACCCTGGCATCTCGTACATCTCGGCAACATGAGCATCTCGGGTGCCGGCCTCCTCATCATCGAGGCGACCGCCGTCGAGCGCGACGCACGCCTGAGCCCCGGCGATCTGGGCCTTTGGAGCGACGAGAACGAGGCGGCGCTCGCTCCGATCATCGCCTTCTGCCGCAAGCATGGCGCCGCGTGCATCGGCCTGCAGCTGCAGCACGCCGGGCGCAAAGGCTCGGTTACCGTGGCGTGGGAGAAGCAGCGCCATATCCCACGCGACCAGGGCGGCTGGCCGGTCCGGAGCTCCGACGGCATACCCTACCCAGGGCTCGCCCTGCCGACCGCCCTCGACAGGGCCATGATCGCCCAGCTCGTGCAGAGCTATGGCGCCGCGGCGAGGCGGGCCGACCGTCTCGGCATAGATCTGATCGAAATCCACAGTGCGCACGGCTACCTACTGCACAACTTTCTGTCCCCGCTCAGCAACCAGCGCCAGGACGAATACGGCGGCGACCGCGAGGGGCGCATGCGCTTCGTGCTCGAGGTGTTCCAGGCGGTGCGCGAAACATGGCCCGGGCACAAGCCGATTGGCGTGCGCATCTCGGCAAGCGACTGGACGGAGGGCGGCTGGACGCTCGACGACAGCGTGGCGTTGGCGCAGCGCCTGAAGGCGCTCGGCTGCGACTACATCACCGCCTCGAGCGGCGGTGCTGTCCCCGAGCAGAGGATCGCGATCGGCCCGGGCTACCAGGTGCCTTTCGCCGAGCGCATCCGCCGCGAAGCAGGGATCGCCACCATGGCCGTCGGCCTGATAACCGAGCCGCGGCAGGCCGAGGCGATCCTCGCCTCGGCCAGCGCGGACCTCATCGCCCTGGGCCGCGGCATGCTGTACAATCCGCGCTGGCCCTGGCACGCGGCCGAAGAGTTGGGCGAGGAGGCGTTCTACCCCCCTCCATACGAACGCGCGCATCCGTCTATGCGCCGCGGCGACTTCTTCAAGATTGCACGCCAATCCTGAGCCTTCCTCGACTTTCCGTCGACCGGGGGTGGCTAGAGCGTCCTGCCCGCGAAGCGCGCGGCGGTGCCGCGGAGAAGCCGAACGTAGGCGCGCGTCCTGGCGCGCACGAACCGCACCTTGGGGATCGTCAGGGCCAGCGAGCCGACGAGCTTGCACGGCAGCCGACTCGATCGGCACGGCGACGCCCATCGAATCGGGCAGCTTCTCGCTCTGTGTCAGCGCGAAGCCGTCCCGACGCACGGCGTCCAGTCGCTCGAAGAAGGTGGCACGCGGAGGCAGGCGCCCGGTCACTGGCGAGGGCCGCGCGAGTGCGAAGGCGGCGGCCTGCTCTTTCTCGGGCAGGAAAGCCAGGATGGCGAGGCCGGTGGCGCCCACTCCGGCGACACCGGCTGGAACAGATCGATGCGAAAGCGCAGAGAGTGCGGGCTGTCGCTCTTGGCAACATAGGCGACGCCGCGCTGCGCCGGCTGATAGGTGGCAAATGGCGCCGTCTCGCCGGTCTCGCGCACGAGCTCGTCGAGGATCGGCTGCACCAAGGACGACACCGAGGCCTTGCGCGCGACGACGTTGGCAAGGCGGAAGAACTCGGCGCCGAGGCCGTATCGGCGCTTGATCATCTCCTTTTGCACGAAGCCGGCCTCGAGGAGCAGGGTCGAGCAGCCGGTGCGAGGTGCTCATCGGCAGCCGCAGGGCGTCCGCCACCTCCTTGACGCTAACCGAGCCCTTCGCCTCGGCGACCACTCGCAACACGGAGAGCGCGCGCACAACGGTGCCGGTATGGTCCGTCATCGGCCGCCTCCAGCCCGACGGGTGAACTCTGGCGTGAGCAGCCCCGAGATCTGGCGCGCGTAGCGCATGACGGCGCTGGCCGTCTTGTCGAGACGGTCGTTGTGCTAGCGGAACGAAGGGATAGTAACCACGTCCGAGCCGACGACCTGGCCCTTCGGCCCGAACACCGGTGCGCCGACGCCCGTGGCTGCCCCCTGACGCGTTCGCTGCGAGAGGTCGCATACCCGCGCTTGCGGATGAGCCGGATCTGTCGGCGCAGCTGGCGGGGATCGACGATGGTATGCTCGGTAACCCGCGACAAGGGTCTGCGCAGAAAGCGCTCGATCTCCTCGTCGGGCAAAAAAGCCAGGATCGGCTTGCCGCTGGCGCCGGCGTGAATGCTGTCGCGCGTGCCGACAGCAAAGTCGTAGCCGAGAGCATCGGGTCCGCGCTGAGAAGGTCTTCGGCTCATACAAGCTGAAGGCGCAGGTCTCACCCAGTTGAGCGGCAAGCTCGGCGAAGCGCGGACGCACGCGATCCGTAAGGGAGCCCGAACCGAGCACCTGCGTGGCGAAGCGGATGCCCTCGATGCCGACGCTGTAGATGCGGGAATCGGCGTCATAAGCCACCATGCCGTCCTGGGGCATGAGCTGGAGCAGGCGATGGACGGTGGAGACGTTGAGGCGGGCTTCGCCGGCGAGCTCTTGCGCGCCGACGGGCCCGCCCCGCTCACCCAGCCGGCGCAGAATGGCGAGGGCCCTGAGCACCGGGCTGCCCGGCATGGTCGTGATCCCGCTCCACGGAATTCCATCTCGTAGGCCGAAAGCTATGCGCTATGCTGCGCACGGTCAAATCCAGGGCCCGGACGGAATAGGGAGGCAGCGATGAGCTACCAGTCGATCCTCGTGCGCCGGGAAGGCTCGACCCAGGTCATAACCCTCAACCGCCCGCAGCGCCGCAATGCCATCAGCCTGCAAATGATGGCGGAGATCATGGCTGCCGCCCAAGAGGCCGAGGACGTTGCGGCCGTTAGGGCGCTGGTCATCACCGGCGGGTCGGACTGCTTCTCGGCCGGCGCGGACCTGACCGAGGCCATCGAGGTGAAGACCGCGGCCGACGGGCTGCGCTACTTCGGCAGCCTGCACCGCCTTAACGCCTCACTCGAGGCGCTCTCCAAGCCGGTCATTGCGGCCATTGAAGGCTTCTGCATCACCGGCGGGTGCGAGCTGGCCCTTGCCTGCGACCTGAGGGTTGCCGGCGAGGGGGCCACCTTCGCCATCACCAGCTCCCGCATCGGCACGGTGGCGGGCGCGGGCGGCACGCAGCGCCTGCCGCGCATTGTTGGCATGGCGAACGCGTTGGAGCTGCTGTTCTCCGCCGAGTCGATGGACGCCACCGAGGCGCTTCGGATCGGCCTCATCAACGGCAAGACCGAGCGCGGCGGTGCGCTGGGCCGGGCGCTGGCGATGGCAGCCTTGTATGCCGAACGGGCGCCGCTCAGCCTTGCGTTCGCCAAACGGGCGGTGCGCCGCGGCATGGAGATGGACCTCGCCTCCGGCCTCGAGCTGGAGACCTACATGGTGAGCTGCATCTATGGCACGCGCGACAAGGGCGAGGGCATCTCCGCCTTCCTCGAGAAGCGCAAGGCCGAGTTTAAGGGCGAATAGGGCTGGCGGCGCGTCTCGATCCGGAGCCCGCTGCCCGAGGGCGAAATTGACAGCCGGCACGTGCCGGCGCACAGTGCCTGGCAACAAAATTCCGATCAATGGATATAGATTCCCCGCCGTCGTCGGCGCGGGTCGAGGGATCGCACGGGGACGTCGTCCACAGCGTGCCGACCTATTTCCTTGCTGAGATCCGTGCGGCTCGCCGGGGCGGAGCCGTTGTGTCGGCTGCTCACAGGGGAGCGCGCAAGAGCAGGCCGAGGAACGAACGCATGGACTTTCAGCTCAGTAGCGAGCAGCGGCTTATCCAGGACTCGATCAGGCGCATGGTCGAGCGGGACATTCAGCCCGTGCTCGATGCTCACGACCCCGACCGCCCGCTGCCGAAGGAGGTGGTGCGCAAGCTCCTTGAGCTGTGTGCGACGCAGGGGCTCACCAGCGCGCGGGTCCCACAGTCGGCTGGCGGTGCGGGGCTGCCGGTGCTGACCTACGGGTTGATGTTCGAGCAGCTCCCGCCCGTGGTCGCATTCGCCATCGTCGGTCAGGAGGCCACCGCAACGCGCATCGCGCTGGAGAGCTCGCCCGAGCAGTGCGAGCGGCTGCTGCCCGATATCATCGCCGCACGCAAGATCGCCTGCACGGGCTCGACCGAGCCCCATGCGGGCTCCGACCACCGAGCGATCAAGACCCAGGCCCGCCTTGACAGCGACCATGTCGTCGTCACCGGACGCAAGATGTGGATCACCAACGCCAGCATCTGCGACCTGATCAATATCACGGCGACACTGGGCGAGACGAGCGACGGCACGAACCGCATGGTGCGCGTGGTGGTGGACCGGGAGGAGTCGCCGTTCGAAACGTCCAAGACACCCTGCCTCGGCTTCTGCCAGGGCCACCTGGGCGAGGTCGTATTCGATGCCTGCCGGGTCCCGAAGCGCAACTTGCTCGGCGGCATCGGCGACGCGGCACGCGTGCTCACCCTGACCTGGCTCGCCAATCGTCCGCTGTTCGGACTGATGGCGACAAACATGGCCCAGCGCGCGCTCGATGCGGCACTCAAGTATGCGGGCGACCGCACCCAGTTCGGCCGTCCGATCGCCTCCTACCAGCTGGTGCAGGAGCTGCTGGCCGACATCTCGGCCGCCGTCACCACCAGCCGGCTCATCTGCTACTACGCGCTCAGCGCGATCGACAACGGCGACCGCGCCAACGGCGCTTCCGCAATGGCCAAGCGCCATGCCATTGCCGCCTGTCAGCGCGCCATTTCGATGGCGATGGAGGTGCACGGCTCGATGGGCATCAGCTGCGAGGTCGGGCTCGAACGGCTCTATCGGGACTGCCGGATGCTGCCGATCCCCGACGGCACCAACCAGATCCTGACCCTGATCGAAGGCCGCGAGCTCACGGGCTTTGCCGCCTACCGGCCCTGATCGACACGGTCTGCAGCGGGCCGACCCGTTGCGATTCCCGCCCGCGCGTGCGTAAGGGGGAACGGGTTGGTCAGCGTCACCAAGGCGCTCCTCGCGACCACGAGCCTGTGCACCGCTACGCGGGTAACGCCAGAGGGCCCCGCGCCGGGCGTCGCTATGGCAACGACTGCATCGAGGAGAGGAAGTCTTGGATCCACTAAGCCCTATTCAGGCCAGTCCAAATATTCCGTAGCCTTTCTGACTGCTCGCAGTTTTCTTGCCATTTCAATGATAACCAAGAGCCCCATGCCTGGAATGAACATGACCGCCGGCCAGAACCCGAGAAGGTCATAAAGATGGGCAACAGGCGCCCATACCTTTGCGCCCTCTTTCCATCCATACTGCATTAGCACCAATTGGTAGGTTGTGACTGCGGTCCCTAGAATAATCACAGTACTAAAGAATATCATGATCCGACTCAAGACGGCCGCTCGCTTCTCGATCGGCAAGTCATCGACCGTAGGGTACAGCGGGATCTCAGGATCCGCGACATTGAAGCGCCAAAGCTGGAACGCGCCACAGCCAAGACAGACTGCGCCAAAAACGAGCGCAAAAAAAAGACCGAACGTATCCTTCGCCGGACCTACGATTACTGGCATAGCAAGGCTGAAGGCACCGATCACAATCCACGGAATGGGATAGATCAGGAGATAGATCAGCCTGCGCCCTGACATTGAGTGACCCCGTTGAATCGACTTCGCACCGTTGCACGTCCCAATGCGGTGCCATTCACACGCCCTACCTGGTGGACGCCACGCCCGCAGCCCCTCAATCATGTGTCCGTGCTCACGTCGTTCCACGCGTGGCAGCACATCCTCGCTCGGCCCGACACCGCCTCCAGCAATGCCGTCTGCGGAGCCTTCTGGAGTGCGTCTCAGTCCGGGATTGGCGCAAGCATAGCTGTGACCGGGCCGGCCCTCAAGTGCATGGCAAGCGCCGCGACCGACGATGCGACGAGTGCCCTCCGTGTCCGTTCCTGGCACACCCGCGTCGCCGTGACGCGAATGATGGGGTGGACGGCGCCACCTCCCCGCATCGATGTGCCAAAAGGGTAAGCAGCTCAGACGCGGTCAAGTGGTCCAGTTCGTTGGCAAGCTGCTGCCGTGCCTGATCGCTTGGATGGCGTGCGCCACGTCCCACCATTGGGCGCGCGAGTACCAAGCAGCTAGGAGCGGCGCAGCAAGCGGCAGGTGAAGTAATGGACGGTAAACCCCCAATGGCTCTGTCCCCCAGATCTATTTGCGCCCTGAGGAACCAGCACGACGGCGTTGGCGTACATCAGCGCTCCCATCATCAGGACGTGGGCTGCCCTCGCCTGACTCGGCATCACTTGATCGCGCGCGAACCAACTGCGCTTGCATCTTCGCGGAAATCCGGGAACATGCTGCCGGTGAACAGGGGTGGCGCGGCACGGGCAAACGCCGCCGCCAACCGATACGCGGTGAGATCATCGAAGGTGTTGGCGACGATCTGCATGCCGATCGGCACGCCGTTTGGCCCGATGCCGACCGGGGCCGATACGACGGGATAGCGACCGAGCAGATTCCACACCCACGTCAGAGCAAAGGTGAGCCCCGTCACGGGCTTGGCGTCGATTGTCACGGTGTCCTCGGCCGGCTTGAGGCCGTGCTCGGCAGGGACGAACGGCGTGGCCACTGTCGGCATCACAAGCGCCTGGAAGCCACGGGCGAACAGCTGTTGCTGCGCCCGGCGATGGTAGTCGCCCAGCAGCACCTCGGTGACGGCCACGCCTCCCGGACCGGTCTTCCCCTGCACCCGATCGAGGAGGAACCGGAGGTATGGGGAGATCTCGTCCGGATACTTGGCCGCCGTCGTAAGCAGTTCGCCTATGCTGGTGGAGAACACCCCAGCAAGGTAGGCGTTCAGGTCGGCCGACTTGAAGCCGAGGTCCACCGGCTCCACCATGACACCGAGCGCTTTGACGCGCTCGAGCGCGCCCTCCATGGCGCTGCGGACGGAGGTGTCGAGCTGAGACAGCCCGGGCGCCGGGTCGTACGCGACCTTCCAGCCCTCCACCGGTGCATACTCGCCTGGGAACTCCAAGCGCGGGCGCAGCGAGGAGTGGACGAGCGGGTGCGGGCCGACCATCGCCCGGGTTACCAGGTTCAGGTCGTCGAAGGTGCGAGCCATTGGGCCGTTGGACAGGTAGGGGATCTCGCTGGTCGGAACGCGCCCGAACGGCGGCTTGAAACCGTAGAGGCCGCACAGAGACGCCGGGATGCGGATCGAGCCGCCCAAGTCGGAGCCGAGCGCCAGCGTCGTGAACCCGGCGGCGAGCGCCGCGCCGGAGCCGCCCGACGATCCGCCCGGCGAGTACGCCAGGTTCCAGGGGTTGCGCGTCACGCCCCACAGCAGGCTCACGGTTGTCATCCAAGAGCCGAACTCCGGGGCCGTCGTCTGTACGTGGAAGACCGCTCCGGCTTGGCGCAACATGTCGATGACCGCGTTGTCCTCCGTTGCGGGCGGTGCGTCCTTGAGCAGGAGGGATCCCTTGGTCGTCACCCAGCCCTTGGTCTGGTATTCGTCCTTTACGGCGACAGTGATTCCTTCCAGAGGGCGTGGATTGCCTAGCCTGTAGCGCCTCTCCGATTCGCGGGCGGCCGTGCGTGCCTCATCGTAATGCTTGTAAGTGATGCAGTTGACTTTGTCGTTGAGCGCCTCGATCCGTTCGATCTGGGCTTCGAGCACCTCCATCGGGAACAGCTTTCGCTCACGGAAGCGGGCGAGAAGCTCGGTGGCGGGCGAGTACACAGGGTCCTTCGCCGCTTCCGCGTCCGACGCTCGGCCGACCATCACCGCAGATATCAGCTGGCCGGAAGCGACGAGAAACTCACGACGGTCGTGCATGGGCAAACGCTCGTTTCGAAATGTCATCACGTCAGCGAGCCACTTCCTTTACTGCACGGCGCTGCCGTTCGACCCAGAAGGCGTGATCTCGTCGAAATACCCTGTCACGGCGTCTTTTCGCCCGACTCGGAATGGAGGCGGGACATGCGCATAAGAGACGCGGACGCGGCAGAACCTCCGACCACCCAACCGAGATGAGAAAACGCGCAAACCATGAAGGGCCCTCGATCACGCGATGACCGCCTGCATGTTCGCGCGCTCGCCCTACGGCACCATCAGAACAAACCCTCAAAGTCGCGGATAAAAAAACCCAGCGGCGGCCGGAGAGGATCGTCCGGGCTTGGCACACCGGGCTGGCGATAGCGGTTGGGCCACGCTGGCTCTCAGAGCGGTCAACAGATCAATCTGCGAGTCCGTAGCGGACCATCCGTGACCTTATCGGGTCAGCCAACAAGACGTGCTACTAGCCCAACTTCGCGGATTCAGGTTGGGTTCTGAGAATTTTCGGCTGGCAAGTCGTTGATTGGCAAGAGGTGCAGGGGGCGGAAGGTGGTGTAGTGCCGACC
>JAFMSC010000397.1 GCA_017353825.1 Hyphomicrobiaceae bacterium
CGCGGGCCGCGGCCGACTTGGTGGCCCAGCGCGTGCGCAAAGGCACAGGGGTGGTCAATGCGCTAGCCGACGATGTGCTCGCTGGCGCCATATTGCCGTCCGAAGCGGCCCGCAAGCTGATCGATGGGTAAAGTCGGCCATCACGTTATCTCACAGTGACGTGTAAGGCTGATCGGAAGTGTGACCCAGCAACGTTTACGGCGCATTCGGTCTTAACCATCCCAGGGAGCCCAACAATGACCAGCAAGATCCTCGCTTCTGTTCTTCTCGCATCCGGACTGCTCGCGCTAACGCAGGGCGGCGCCCAGGCGCGCATCGTCTGCGACGGCAACTTCCAAATCGTGCATGGCCAACCTGTGGGCACCCCCTATTGCCGCGAAATGAACCTCGCGCACGTTGCCCGCACCTACGGTTGGCACGTCACGGACGAGGCCATCCGCTACAGCGAGAGCACCAAAGCGCAGGTGTGCCGCGCCATCGGCTACGACAACCGCGTGCAAGACATCTGCGCTCCGTACCAGCCCTACGGCGGCGACGGCCGGTTCCACTTCTGAGCCGGACCCGGCGGGAGGGCGCGCGTCAATTTGCGCCCTCCACCAAGCGCCAGCGGCACCGAGGCGCGATGCTACATGCCGGTCGGTCAGGGGTGTCGGTCGCGGGCTTCCCGGCACTCGTGCCCGGAGCGCCACCCCCCTTATCGGCAACCTGAGCCGCGCGCGCTCGCGGATCGCTGCTTGTGTCTGGTCACGGCCAAGGCGATCGGACCAATTGTGGCCTCGGCCCCTGCGTGTAGCCGGCGCTGAGGGCGCCACTTCGTCACCCCCCCGTCATGCCGTGTGCGTGCGCCTGCCGCGCCCGTCGCGGGCAATCCGATCCAGAAGGCCAGCAATGCTGGTCTTCGGTCAAGGTGCCAGCCTTTTTCGTCCCGACTGGCCGACTTCTAACGCAGTTCCTCCGCTGGTCGACCTGGCGGGCCGGACGCAGCACGTCAAGGGTGCGATCAATCAATGCTTTGCGTTTTATCCCTTTTCTGTGGACCCAGGAAGAGGTCGCTCGCAAACGGCGGCCCGCTCCTGCCGCCGAGGTCTTCGACCTGAAAGCCCAGATCCCCTGGGACTAACTGCGCAGACCGGATGGATCGCCATTAGCCAGCTGCCGCCCCGGCAGCCCCCGAGCGGAGCAGCTTGTACGTAATGGAATCGATCAGGGCCTCGAAGCTGGCGTCGATAATATTGGAGGAGACACCCACGGTGAACCAGCGCTCGGCCGTCGCCTTGTCGCGGCTCTCCACCAGCACGCGCGTGACGGCTTCGGTGCCGCCCGTCAGGATGCGCACCTTGTAGTCGACCAGCTCCACATCCTCGATGTAGCCCTGGTAGCGGCCGAGGTCCTTGCGCAGGGCCTGGTCGAGCGCATGCACGGGCCCGTCGCCTTCCGCCACCGACCACAGGGGCTCCGGATCGCCCTCGATGAACACCTTGACCGTCGCCTCTGACACCGTGACGAGCTTACCGAGCGCATTGTGGCGCTTCTCCACCATGACGCGGAAGCTGTCGACCGAGAAGAACCGCGGAACCTGACCCAGGAGTCGGCGCGCCACGAGTTCGAAGGAAGCATCCGCCCCCTCGTAGGCGTAGCCCACCGCTTCGCGGGCCTTGACCTCGTCGAGCAGGCCGGCAATGCGGGCGTCGTCACGTGCCACTGGCACGCCCAGCCGGTCCAGCTCGTAGAACAGGTTGGACTTTCCCGCTTGGTCGGAGACGAGAACGCGGCGGCGGTTGCCCACAGCTTCTGGCGACACGTGCTCGTAGGTGGCGGGCTCTTTCAGGATGGCCGAGGCGTGGATGCCGGCCTTGGTGGCAAACGCCGCCTCGCCTACATACGGCGCCTGCCGGTTTGGGGCGCGGTTCAGCACCTCATCGAGCAACCGGCTGGCGTGGGTGAGCCGCCGCAGGCGCTCCGGGGTCACGCTGGTCTCGAAGCGCTCGGCGAGCTCGCTCTTTAAGAGCAGTGTCGGGATGATGGAAATGAGGTTGGCATTGCCGCAGCGCTCTCCGAGCCCGTTGAGCGCGCCTTGGATTTGCCGCGCTCCAGCCCGCACCGCCGCCAGCGCGTTGGCCACGGCATTCTCGGTGTCGTTGTGGGTATGGATCCCCAGGTGCGAGCCCGGCACATGCCGGATTACCTGCGAAACGATGGCGGCGATCTCGTCGGGCAGTGTGCCGCCGTTGGTGTCGCACAGCACCACCCAACGGGCGCCAGCCTCGTGGGCGGTGCGCGCCACCGCCAGGGCGTAAGTTGGGTTGGCCTTGTAGCCGTCGAAGAAGTGCTCGCAGTCGAGCATGGGCTCGCGCCCGCTCTCGGCCACCGCCTCGATGGATTGGCGGATGCCGATCAGGTTCTCCTCGTTGGAGATGCCGAGCGCCACCCGCACGTGGTAATCCCACGCCTTGGCCACCAGGCAGATGGCGCCGGCCTTGGACTGCAAGGTGGCCTGGAAACCCGGGTCGTTGGACACCGAGCGCCCGGCACGCTTGGTCATGCCGAAGGCGGTGAAGGTGGCATGGGCAAAGCCAGGACCGGCCTTGAAGAACTCCGTGTCGGTTGGGTTGGCACCGGGATAGCCGCCCTCGATGTAGTCGATGCCGATGTCGTCGAGGGTCCTCGCAATCAGCCGCTTATCCTCGAGCGAGAAGTCCACGCCTGTGGTCTGCGCGCCGTCGCGCAGGGTGGTGTCGAACAGGTAAAGGCGCTCGCGTTCGCGCGGCATCGGCTCATTCCCCAGTCTTTGGCCCTACCAATACCCAAGGCGCCACCCTGTAAAGGGGGCCAGAGCGTGGGGCACCCGTCATCGCGTAAGCCAAGCCCAAGGCAATCTGCGACCTGCTGCGAACGAGCCGAGGTCCTGGATCGGGGCGGCCGGCAGGTCTACGCAGGCGGCCAGTTGGCCTTGGAGCGCAAGCTGAGGGCTGCCTCTTGCGCCTCGCGCATGACCTTGATTTGGTCGAGCGCCGTGAACCGGCCGCCTTGGCGCACGATGCGGCCGTCCACCATCACGGTGTCAACATTGCCAGGCTGAGCCAGAGAGACCAGCGCCTCGTAGGGGTCGCCAACCGGCGTCATGTTGACGTCGGTGGAGCGCACCAGGATCAGGTCGGCGCGCTTGCCGGGCGTGAGCGAGCCGGTCCTCTCAGCGATGCCGAGATCCACCGCGCCGTCGAGCGTGGCGAGCTGCACCAAGCGCTTCAGGGTGAGCGGCAGCTTGGCGCCGATACGGTGCTGGTGCAGATTGAACAGAATGCGCATGGCCACGAACGGGTCGCAGTTTCCGTTGGTGGTGTGGTCGGTGGAGAGGCTCACCTTGACGCCCGCGTCCAACAGCTCGCCGAGCTGAACCTCGCCCACGCTGGCCGGGCGGCGCGACTCGCCGGTGGGCGAGGTCGAGTAGCTAACGCCGCGCGCCGTGAGGACGGCGCGTTCCTCGGGCGTCGTGAGCAGCGGATGGACGAGTTGCACGTCGGGCCCGAGCAGGCCGGCCGCCTCCAACGCCATGATCGGGCTGGCACCGGAGGTGTGCATGGTGATGGGCAGCCCGAGCGCGCGTGCCCCACCCCAATCCTTTTTCACCATGTCGATGGTGATGACGCCACGCGCCGCGCCGCCGACGTTGAGCGCTCCCACGTTGCGCGAGCAAATGCCGAGGGTGAGGAGACCGTCGCCCGGCATCCAGTCGCGTTTCACGCGCTCAAGGCCGGCAAGATCCATGGGCTGGTCATCGGGCATACCCTGGGCCGGGCCGTAGGCGAAGCGCCCGCGGATGCCGGTGTCGCGCATGGCGGAGAGCTCAGCGTCGGCGTGCTCCGGGCTCCTGACGTTGTGGGCCCAGTTATGCACCGTGGTCACGCCGGCGCTCAGCGCCTCGGCGAGCCCAAGCCGTACGCTGCGGTAGCTGTCTTCGGGCGTCATGAGCGGGCCCAGCCGTGCGGTAACGGGGAAATAGCCGCGGTCGGCCACGTCTGCCCGCACGTAAGGCCGGAACACGCTGGTCCACAGGTGCCAGTGGGTGTCGACAAAGCCCGGCATGCAAATGGTGCCGCGGCCGTCCAGCACCTGCGCGTCCGGCGCGTTCGCGTGGGCCGCCACCGCGACGATGGCACCGTCGCGCACGTGCACGTCGCCGGCGGGGAAGTCGCCCAGGGCGGG
>JAFMSC010000082.1 GCA_017353825.1 Hyphomicrobiaceae bacterium
GCCCAGCTATCGACCGTGACGGCCGCCGGCAGCACGTCCTGCGCAACCGGCGGTTGCTCACCCGCAGGGTGAGCCGGAACTTGGCGCTTGTCGTCCCCCATCCCTCTGACAAAGCGCAACTTCCGGCATCACGCAACCGTTCCAACTGCCGGTTTTAGGCTCAATGTTCAACTCGTGCCTTGCACCGAGCCGTCGACCGCACGCCGCGCGAGACAAGCATTGCTGTTTGCCGCCGGAACAAGCCGCCTCGCCGTCTCCCGTGCGTGCCGGGGGTCAGACCCGCAGGGTCCGGCCCCAGGCTCACGTATATGTTCGCTCGTCGGCGATGACTTTGCCGTCGTTGGGGAGGGAGCCGGGGGCGACGAGCTCCACCTCGCCCTTGAGCTTGGTGACGGCCTGCAGCGTCGCGGCGAGACTCGCCTTCAGGCCGGCATCGTCGGACGCCTCGGCACGCAGCGTCATGGTGTCCTGCTCGCCGGAGCGGGCCACCACCAGGCGCACGCGGCCGACGCCGGCGTGGCGCTTGGCGACCTCGGCCACCTGCTCGGGATGCACGAACATGCCCTTGACCTTGGTGGTCTGGTCGGCGCGGCCGAGCCAGCCCTTGATGCGCATGTTGGTGCGCCCGCACGGGCTGACCCCCGGTAGCACGGCGGAGAGGTCTCCGGTGGCGAAGCGGATCATCGGATAGTCGCGGTTGAAGGACGTGACGACCACCTCGCCTACCTCGCCGGGCGGCACTGGATCACCGGTGCCGGGGCGCACGATCTCCACGATCACGCCCTCGTCCACGATCATGCCGTCGAGCGCCGAGCTCTCGTAGGCGATGATGCCGAGGTCGGCGGTGGCGTAGGTCTGGAAGGTGGCGACGCGGCGCTGCTTGTATTCGGCTCTGAGCGAGGGGAATAGCGCGCCGCCGCCCACCACCGCCTTCTTGAAGGAGGTGGCGTCCTTGCCGGTGTCGCGTGCCTTGTCGAGCAGGATCTTGAGGTAGTCGGGCACGCCCACGTAGACGGATGGCTTCAAGGCCTGGATCGCCTCGATCTGCTGCTCGGTGTTGCCGGGGCCGGCGGCAATCACGGCGCAGCCGAGCGCACGGGCGCCCGAATCGAGGATCCAGCCGCCTGGGGTGAGATGATAGGCGAAGGTGTTGTGCACGATGTCGCCCTTGCGCACCCCGGCCGCGAACAGCGCGCGGGCAGCGCGCCACCAGTCGGCGCCGCGGCCCTCGGGCTCGAAGATCGGACCTGGCGACATGAACATGCGCGCCACCTCGGTTGCTGAGGCCGTGGCGAAGCCGCCGAACGGCGGCCGGCGCGCCTGGAGGACATGCAACCCGGACTTGCGCAGGACGGGAAGGCTGGCCAGCGCCGCGCGCGAGGTCACGGCGGCCGGCTCGACACCCTTGAGGTGGTCCGCCCATCCAGGCGCCGCGGCTATGGCTTGGCGGATCAGGTCGGCCATCAGATTGAATTGCGCGAGCTCGCGCTGCTCGGGATCGCGCGTCTCCAGCTGATCGAAAAATTGCGCCTCCGCCATTCGTCGCTCTCCGTCCCTAGCAGCTCGCGCCGGCAAATGTGCGCTGGCCGCTCGCGGTGTGTTCTTGCCGGGCGTTGCGTGGATCGTCAACCGCTACGCGGGACCCCTCAGCGCTTGACAGCCTCGCCCCGCAAGCGCCATCGGCGCGGGGGGATCACGCCAGCCAGCGCTTGCGGCGCTTGTAGGACTTCACGTCGCGGAAGCTCTTGCGGTTGCCGCCGCCGATGCCGAGGTAGAACTCGGCGACATCCTCGTTCTCGCGCAATGCCTTGGCCGCGCCGTCCATGACGATGCGGCCGTTCTCCAGGATGTAGCCGTAGGTGGCATACTTCAGCGCCATGTGGGTGTTCTGCTCGGCCAACAGCACCGAGACGCCCTGCTCGGCATTGAGCCGCTGCACGATCTCGAAGATTTCCTCGACCAGCTGTGGAGCGAGCCCCATGGAGGGCTCATCGAGCAGGATCATCTTGGGCCGCGACATGAGGGCCCGCCCGATGGCGCACATCTGCTGCTCGCCGCCGGAGATGTAGCCGGCGAGCGAGGAGCGACGCTCTTTGAGGCGCGGGAAATAGCGGTAGACCATGTCGAGGTCGGCACCGACGGCGTCGCGGCCATCCTTGCGGGTGAAGGCGCCCGTCTGCAGGTTCTCCTCCACCGTGAGATGGCCGAAACAATGGCGGCCCTCCATCACCTGGACGCAGCCGCGGCGCACGAGGTCGTTGGGGGTGAGGCCGTCCACGCGCTCGCCGGCGAACTCGATGGCGCCCTTGGTGACCTCGCCGCGTTCGGAGCGGATCAGGTTGGAGATGGACTTGAGGGTGGTGGACTTGCCGGCGCCGTTGGCGCCAAGCAGCGCCACAATGCCGCCCGGCGCCACCTGCAGCGACACACCCTTCAGCACCAGGATGACGTGGTCGTAGATCACCTCGATGTTATTGACGGCGAGCATTGCGCCGGCCGTCGCGGGCTTGGGGGCGGATTGGGGAGCGGACACGGGTGCTGCTCCTGACTTCGCGATGTAGCGATGTAGGGCGAATGGGGCGAAGCCCGTAATCCGCCGCCTTGTGTGCGAACAGGCGGATTATGGGCCTCGCCCCAATCCGCCCTACGATCCGCGCTCAGCTTTGGTTTGAGCAGTCGCGCGGGGTGATCCCCTTGTCCTTGGCGTACTTGGCGGCGGTCTCCTTGACCATGGGTGCGAGCAGGTTCTCTTCCGCCGTGTAGTAGTCGGAGATGATCTTCCAGGCCTTGCCGTCCCACTGGTGCAGGCGCGCCTGGTCGGCACCCTGGTGATCCTGGCAGGTGAACTTGAGCGGCTTGATCATGCCCTCGAACCCCAGCTCCTTGATGCGCTCCGCGGTCAGGTTCAGGTGCTCGAAGCCCCAGCGGATCTGCTCGCCAGTCAAGGGCTTGTTTCCGTACTTGCCCTGCGCGGTGCGGATCGCCTCCACGCCGATCATGGAGTTGATGAGCCCGCGGTTGTAGAGCACCTGGGCGAAGTTATCATGGGCCACAGACTTGCCTTTGGAGACCACGTACTTCTCCAGGTCCGCGTGCACCGCGAACTTGCCGGCTGGATGCTGCAACATGAGCGCCTTGTAGCCGGCGGCGTTCTCGCCCGCAGGGGTGACATCGGGCTCGGCGCCCGACCACCACACGCCGATCATCTTGTCGCGCGGGTAGCCGACTGCGGCAGCCTCAATAATGGAGGTGGAGTTCATGACACCCCAGCCCCACAGCAGCACGTAGTCGGGACGATCCTGACGGATCGAGAGCCACTGCGACTTCTGCTCCAGGCCCGGATGTGTGACGGGGACGCCCTTGTAGATGAAGCCATAGTGCTTGGCGAGCAGCTCCAGCGCCGGGATCGGCTCCTTGCCGTAGGGACTGTCGTGGTAGACGAGGGTAACCTTCTTGTCCTTAAGCTTGTCGAAGCCGCCGAGCTCCTTGGCGATGTGCTGGATGGCGATGTCGGCTGCAGTCCAGTAGCTGCCCATAGCGATGAAGTTCCAGGCGAACACCGAGCCGTCGCGGCTGTCGGAACGGCCGTAGCCCGTGGTCAGCAGCGGAATCTTGTCGCCTGGCACCTTCTCGGTGAGCGCGAAGGTGATGCCCGTTGACAGCGGCGAGACGTAGCCGGCACCAGTGGGGCCCTTGCCCTTGAGGCGCTCGTAGCACTCCACCCCCTTGTCGGTAGCGTACTGGGTCTCGCACTCCTCGTGCACGATCTTGACGCCGTTGATGCCGCCGTCGCGCTCGTTGACGAGCGTCCAGTAGTCGGCAACGCCGTCGGCGAACGGGATGCCGTTGGGCGCATAGGGCCCGGTGCGGTAGACCAGGGCGGGCAGGAACTGCTCGCCGTCGGCCAGCAGGGGCGCGGCAAGCGTCGACACGCCCACCACGGCCGAGGCTAGGGCCAGCATCGTTTTGAACATGGGGTTTCCTCCTTCCGATGTTCCGGCGGCTGCCGGGGTATGAAAGCTTGGGGCGTGGGGAATCGGGACCTTTGTTTCGTCCGCTCCCAATTGTTCCGCTTCTGTATTCCCACCCCTACTCCCTATCCAGAAACTCGCTGCAGTGCAGCACGCCTTTCATCCATCCGGGTGCGCCCAGCGAATGGAAACTCAATAGGGGAACGGCCAGAGCCGCAGCTTCTCCTTGGCCGTCGACCAAAGTCTTGCAAAGCCGCGCGGCTCGACGATGAGGAGGCAGCAGATGAGCGCACCAGTCACGATGTAGACCGTAAGCGACACCGTCTCGACCGAGAGCGGAAGCCCGAGCGCGTACGGCACCTGGTCGAGCAGGATCGGCAGGATCAGGATGAAGGCGGCGCCCAGGAACGAGCCGAGGATCGAGCCGAGCCCGCCGATGATGACCATGAACAGGAGCTGGAACGAGCGGTCGATGTTGAAGGCCAACGGCTCCCACGCGCCGAGGTAGACAAAGGCCCATAAGGCGCCGGCCACGCCGACGACGAAGGAGGAAACCGCGAACGCTGTGAGCTTGGCGTAGAGCGGGCGGATGCCCATCAGCTCGGCGGCGATGTCCATGTCGCGGATCGCCATCCACTGGCGCCCGATGTTGCCGCGCACCAGGTTCTTCACCATGAAGGCGAAGACCATCACGAAGGTGAGGCACAGGAGATAGCGCTCGACCGAGGAGTTCACGACCAGGCCGAAGAAGTTGAGCTCCGGAGCGGCCACCGAACCTGAGGGCGTGTAGTTGGTGAACCACTTCACACGGATGAACACCCAGTCGAAGAAGAACTGGGCGGCGAGCGTGGCGACGGCGAGATAGAGCCCCTTGATGCGCAGGCTGGGGATGCCGAACAGCACGCCGACAAGGGCGGCGGCGAGGCCGCCCAAGAGGATCGAGGAGAGGACCGGCAGCGGCGGTAGGGTGATGGCAACGTCGAGCCAGTCGAGCGGCCCCCCGAGCGGCCCGTCGAGCCGCCAGCGGATTGGCCAGCGGATTGGCCAGGGGATTGGCCAGGGGATTGGGATGTGTACGCCGGTCGCGAACTTGTAAGCCCCGTAGGCGCCGATCGCCATGAAGGCGCCGGCACCGAGCGAAATCTGGCCGCAGTAGCCGACAAGCACGTTGAGACCAATGGCTCCCAGCGCCAGGATCAGGAACGGGATGAGGATCGCGCGCAGCAGGTAGTCGTCGTCGAACGGCCAGACATGCAAGGTCGCCAGCAGCGGCACACCGACGAACGCGAATGCGAGGAGCCCATACAGCGCCATGCGATCCTGCCTGATGGGAAAGATCGCCATATCGGCGGAATAGGAGGCCTTGAACTGCCCGGCTTCGCGATAGAGCATCGTTTCACTAAGCCCGCATGGCGTTCTCAAGATGGGAGTGGGGAATACGGAATGGGGAGTGGGGTGCTGTGCTCTCGTCGCCTGTCATCCTCTGCTCCCCGACACTCCCGCCCCCGTTCTCCACTCCGCATCAAATCCGCTCGATGATGCGCTCGCCAAACAGCCCCTGCGGACGGCCGAGCAAGACGACCAGCGCCAGCACGTAGGCGAACCAGTATTCGATACCGCCACCGATGTAGGGGCCGAGGTAGGCCTCGGCGAGCTTCTCGCCGGCACCGATCAGGAGCCCGCCGATGATCGCACCGGGCACCGACGTGAAGCCACCGATAATGAGGACGGGGAGCGCCTTGAGGGCCAGGAAGGTGATCGAGAACTGGACGCCGAGCTTGGTCCCCCAGACGGTGGCCGCAACCAGCGCCACCAACCCCGCCACCAGCCACACCACGAACCAGATCCAGGCGATGGGGATGCCCACCGACTGTGCCGCAGCGTGGTCGTCGGCGACGGCGCGCAGAGCGCGGCCGGTCTTGGTCCACTGGAAGAAGGCGGCGAGCCCCGCCACCAGCACGCCGGCGATCAGCCCGCCCAGCACGTCGAGCTGGTTCACCAGGATGCCACCGGGGAAGGTGCCTTCGAACAGGAACCACGCGTCGGTAGGATAGAGGCGCAGCGGGTAGACGTCCGAGCCGAACAGCATCTGCGAGGCACCTTCGAGGACGAAGGTGACGCCGATGGTGGCCATGAACAGCGTAAGCGCGTCCTGGTTGACAAGCGGCCCCAGCGCGAAGCGCTCGATGAGCCAGGCGGTAATGGCCATGACCGCGGCCGCGAACAGGAGCCCGAGGGTAACGGCGCTCCACATCGGCATGGCGTGTGACACGAGGAAGTCGAGTGCGCGGACGAGGGCCAGGCCGGCGAGCAGGACCATGGCGCCCTGGGCGAAGTTGAAGACGCCCGACGCTTTGAAGATCAGAACGAACCCAAGCGCGACGAGCGAATAGAGCACGCCGGCAAGCAAGCCGCCGATCAGCACCTCCATGAATTGACCGAAGGCAACCACCGAGATCCCCCTCAGCTCGAACGTGGAGGGTCGCAGGTCGGATGGGGTGCGCCCGCCCCAAGCGCCGCCCCCTCCCCTCTCGCCGCTTGCAGGGCGAAACCTAGGGTGAGGGGCAGCCCCAACGGAAAGCCTGTGCGCGGGGAGCCTGCGAGCACGTTCGATGCGCTGTTGGCCCTCTTCGAAGCGCCGTATTGACAGCGCCACGCTCGTGGCTTCCCCTCACCCCGGCCGTATCCCCCTCGCGCTTGGCTCATTGGCGCGAGCTCGCTCTTGCGGATAGGCCGAGGTCGACGCGGAGAACCGATCCGAGACCCTGTTGGGTCTGGGCTTTGCTTGACCCTGCGTTGTGACTTCCGGGATCCCGCGGCACTAGTGCGCAACTCCGAGATAGGCGTCTATCACATCCTGGTTGCTTTGCACCTCCGACGGCGTCCCATCGGCGATCTTGCGGCCGTAGTCGAGGACCACCACGCGGTCGGAGAGGTCCATAACCACGCTCATGTCGTGCTCGATGAGGGCGATGGTGGTGTTGAACATGTCCTTCACCGTGAGGATGAAGCGGCACATGTCCTGCTTCTCTTCCAAGTTCATTCCGGCCATCGGCTCGTCGAGGAGGAGGAGCTCCGGCTCCATGGCGAGCGCCCGCCCGAGCTCCACGCGCTTCTGCAGGCCGTAGGGCAGCCTCCCGACTGGCGTTTTGCGGATGTGCTGGATTTCCAGGAAGTCGATGATGCGCTCCACCACCTCGCGGTGGCGGATCTCCTCCCGCTTGGCTGGGCCGAAGTGAAGGGCATGCGCCAGGAGCCCCCGCCGCATCTTGAGGGTGCGGCCCGTCATGATGTTGTCGAGGGTGGACATGCCCTTGAACAGAGCGACGTTCTGGAAGGTGCGGGCGATGCCGCCCTTAGCAGCGAGATAGGGCCGCATGTCGCGGCGGCGCTTGCCCCTGTATGTGATGGTGCCTTCCTGCGGGTGGTAGAAGCCGCTGATGACGTTGAGCATCGACGTCTTCCCAGCGCCGTTGGGGCCGATGATGGCGCGGATCTCACCCTTGCGGATGTCGAACGACACACCGCGCACGGCCCTCACGCCGCCGAACGACAGCGACACGTTCTCCACGGCCAGGAGAATACCGCCCATTTCGACCTCGCCGGCGATGACCGGTTTCGGCTTCACATCGGCCTTCACTCGGCGGCCTCCCGCGGCGGTTCGGCGGCCCGCACCTCATAGGTTGGAACGTCGGCGATGGAAAGATCGCCCTCCACCATGCCGCGGCGGCCGTCCTCGAAGGTGACCTCGGTGGTGACGTGGCGGTGCGTCGAGCCATCGTAGAGCGCGGCGATGAGGGACGAGTAGCGCTCGGCCACGGTGGAGCGGCGCACCTTCTGGGTGCGGGTCATCTCGCCGTCGTCGGCATCGAGCTCCTTGTGCAGGATGAGGAAGCGGCGGATCTGAGAGGCCGCCATCTGCGGCTCCTCGGCGAGCTGCCGGTTCACCTCGTCGAGGCGCTTCAGCACCATGTCGTAGACTTGGGGGTGCGCGGCCAGCTCCTGGTAGCTGGCGTAGGCGACGTTGTTGCGCTCGGCCCAGCTCCCGACCGAGGTGAGATCGATGTTGATGAACATCGTCACGTAGTCGCGCCCGTGACCGAAGGCCACTGCCTCGCGCACCTCGGGGTAGAACTTCATCTTGTTCTCGAGGTACTTGGGCGCAAACAGCGCGCCGTTGTTGAGGCGGCCCACGTCGTTGATGCGGTCGATGATCTTCAAGTGCCCGTGCTGGTCGATGAAGCCGGCATCGCCGGTGTGTACCCAGCCGTCAGCGGTCTTGATGACGCGCGTCGCCTCCTCGTTCTTGAAGTATTTCAGGAACACGCCGGGGCTGCGGTAGAGCACCTCGCCTGAGTCGGCGATGGTGATCTCCACGTCCGGGCCGGGCTTGCCGACGCTATCGGCGTAAACCTCTCCGTCCGGCTGCAGCGTGATGTAAACGCTGGCCTCGGTCTGTCCGTAGAGCTGCTTCAGGTTGACGCCTAGCCCCCGGTAGAAGCGGAACAGGTCGGGGCCGATGGCCTCCCCCGCCGTGTAGGCGACGCGGATCTTGGAGAAGCCCATGCGGTTGCGCAGCGGGGCATAGACGCAGATGTCGCCCAAGCGGTAGAGCAGCCGTTCCTTGAAGCCCACCGGCTGGCCGTTAAGGATCCTCTCGCCCGAGTGCCGCGCCACCTTCAGGAAGTAGGCGAACATGCGCTGCTTCAAGCGGCTCGCGTCCTGCATGCGCACCATGATCTGGGTAAGCAAGTTCTCGTACACGCGCGGCGGGGCGAAGAAGTAGGTTGGCGCGATCTCGCGCCGGTCCTCGATGATGGTCTCGGGGCTCTCGGGGCAGGCCACGCACATCGCACCTGCGAAGGCCTGGCCGTAGGAGAAGATGTGGTCGCCCACCCACGCCATGGGCAGATAGGCGAGCAGCGTGTCGCTGGGCGTGAAGTTGTCGAACCTGTTGCCGTTCTGGGCCGAGACCACGATGTTCTCGTGCGTCAGCATCACGCCCTTCGGCCGACCGGTGGTGCCTGAGGTGTAAAGCATCACGCTCACGTCGGCGCCGCGGCCCTTGGCGATTTCCTCGAGCCACCAGCCGGCGGTGTCGACATTGTCGCGCAGCTCGCGCCGGCCCAGCTCCTCAACGTGCTCGAACGCATAGAGGCTGGTGTGGTCGTAGCCCGCGAGCCCGCGCTCCTCCTCGTAGATGACCATGTGGAGCCGTGGCAGGCGGTCGGAGATCGAGATGAGCTTGTCTACCTGCTCCTGGTCCTGGACCACCGCGAACTTTGCCTCGGCGTGGTCGAGCACATAGGCCATCTCCTCGGCCACCGAGTCCTGGTAGACCGGCACCGCGATGCCGCCCAGGCTTTGGACCGCGGCAAAGCTGGCATAGAGGCGCGGCCGGTTGTCGCCAATGATGGCCACGGCATCGCCGCGGGTGAGCCCCAGCTTGCGAAGGCCAATGGCGAAGGCGCGCACCTCGTGCTTGAGCTGCGCCCAGGTCCAGGTTTGCCAGATGCCGAGGTCCTTATGACGCAAGGCGGGACGCTCGCCGTAATGCGCCGCGTTGCGCAGCAGCAACTTCGGGACCGTATCAAGTGCGGTATCGGGAGCGGCCGATACCGGAATTGAGCCATTCACGTGGCGCACCCTTCTTGCGGACAATTTCCTCCGGACCGTTGGTCGGCCCTTGAGTTCTTCTGGGCCGTCGTTTTTCCGGGCCGTTTGTCGGCGCTCTTATGGTCACCCTTCACATTTCTTTTATCGCTGCGTCGCGAGCCTGACAATCCGACGAAACGTCTAGGTCGCCGCCCTCATCGACCGAGCATCGACCGAGCTCGCCAAGCCCGCCAAGCGGGCGATCGGGCTTGGGCAGTGTCAAGACAAGCGTGAGAACCAATGAACTCGCTCCGCTTTCCCGACGGCCGACACCTGACTGCCAGCCCCCGTGCGCCGGCGTTCACCAAGAGCCGGCAAGCCCCACATGCTGGCGGCGGCCACATGCAGAATGGGCCTCGTCAGCAGGTGGCAAGGTGTGCGACCAAGCGCTGGAGGGTGCTGCCGCGCAGCAATGCCGAGGGTCGGGGGGATGCCGGCTGCGCCCAACACCAACACCGCACCGGACATCCTGATTAAGTGCGGGTTCATATTCATTAGAGGAAAACGCCAGCCATGCCTCGCATCTCACGCCGCACCGTGTTGAAGGGCGCGGGAGCGGCCGGCACCGCGGCAAGCATCGCCGCTCCGGCCGTCGCACAGTCCTCTCCGACGCTCAAATGGCGCCTGGCCACCAGCTGGCCCAAGTCGCTCGACACCCTGTTCGGGGGAGCCGAGCGCTTCGCCGACTACGTGGCGGATGCCACCGACAACAAATTCCGGATCGAGTGCTTTCCAGCCGGCGCCATCCAGGGTGTGCCGGGGCTGCAGGTGACCGAGGCGGTCTCGGCAGGCACGGTGGAGCTGTGTCACACGGCACCCTACTACATGGCGGGCACGGACCCGACTTTCGCGCTTGCCTGCGCGGTGCCGTTCGGTCTCAACGGCCGCATGCAGAGCGCATGGTGGCGCGAGGGCGGCGGCGAAGAGCTGATCAACGCCTTCTACGAGAAGCACAATATCTTCGGGCTGCTGGCCGGCAACACCATGGCCCAGATGGGCGGCTGGTACCGGCGCGAGATCGCCACTGCCGACGATCTCAAGGGGCTCAGGATGCGCATCGGCGGCTTTGCCGGCAGCGTGATGTCCAAGCTGGGGGTGATCCCGCAGCAGCTTGCCGGTGGAGAAATCCTGCCCGCCTTCGAGAAGGGCACCATCGACGCCGCGGAATGGGTCGGCCCCTATGATGACGAGAAGCTCGGACTGCACAAAGCCGCCAAGTATTACTACTACCCCGGCTGGTGGGAGGGCGGTGCCATGCTGCACATTCAGGTGAACCGCGCCAAATGGAGCGACCTGCCCCGAACCTACCAGGCGATCTTGGGGGCTGCGGCCACCGAGGCGGGCGAGTTCATCGTCGGGCGCTATGACTCGCAGAACCCCCAGGCCCTGAAGCGGCTGGTGGCCGCGGGCACGCAGCTGCGCCCGTTCTCTGAGGCCACCATGGACGTGTGCTTCCGCGCGGCGCATGAACTCTATGCCGAGATCAGCGGCAAGAACGAGGACTTCAAGAAGATTTGGGACGCCGTCAGGGCCTTCCGCCTCGACCAGTATCTCTGGCTGCAGCTGGCCGACAGCACCTATGACAACTACATGATCGTCCAGCAACGCAAGCACACGCTGTAGCGGCTCTGGGCCAGCCCTGTAGCCGGCACGCCGCTGCCGCTGACCAGCTCGCCAGGAAGCTGTGCCTGGGGGTTTGCCCGGCAGCGAAGGCACTCCCGCCACCCCCCAACAACGATCGGCCAACAAGGGCAATCGTCGCCTATGGATATTCGCTATCTGCTGTGCTCTAGTAGAGGCGACGATTGGAGTCGTTTTCCCAGGAGCCTGCGATGGCGTTGCAGCCTGCTGCGGTCAGCTTTGTACGACCAACCACCGCTCCGTTGCTGGTTCGGCTGAGCCGCCTGCTGTCCGCAGTCGTGCGCACGCTGTGGGGCCTCACTGCAGCCGTCCTGTTCCTCCTGGCATTTCCCCTTGCTCTCCTGCTGGCGCCGCTGCTATGGGCCGGGGGAAAGTTCTGGGGCCGGTCAGAAGAAGACTTCTGACGAGGACTTATGACGAAGACTTCTGACGAAGGCTTCTGACGAAGACTAGGGCCCCCGACGCAGCCGACGCTCCGCTGCTTTTGCCATCTCAATGGCGCTGGGGTGACACGTCGCTGGCGCTCTGGCACTATGGCGCCAAAGGTGCCGGCGTGGGCTAGCGGCCGGGCCCCCAGGTCGAGCTGTCGCTCCGCCCAAGACCGAGCCCGCCGCCTCCGCCACCCCGGCATGAACGCAGAGCGATGTCATGAGCCTGACCAAAGAGGCGATCCTGCACCGGCTGCGCCAGGTCAAGGGCCCGGACCTGACAGGCAACATCGTCGACCTTGGGCTGGTGTCGGAGATCCTACTCAAGGACGGGCGGGTGTCGTTCTCGATCACGGTGCC
>JAFMSC010000398.1 GCA_017353825.1 Hyphomicrobiaceae bacterium
GCCGGTCTGGGCGCGGCCTCCTGCAAAATGGCCCTGGCTCCCACCCCCAAAACATCAGGCCCGTAGGGGCTGACCTCGCGCCGCTCTCGGTCAGGAGCGCTCAGGACGCGTGGTCCGACCCGGGTCGATCGGCCTATCTGCGCTTGGTCTTGCCCCTGCAATAGGCCTCGCATTGGGCCGCGGGCCAGCGCCGCACGTTGGCGCAGTTTTGGAAGCAGGCGCTGCTGGCCGCCTGGGCCTGCACGGAAGTGGCTCCGGCCCACCGCTCCGCGGCGGCGCTGGAGAGTGTGAATACGCCTGCCAAGGCGAGGATGCTAAGAAGCGTCTTCATGGGATCTTTGCTCCGTCCTGACCAAGGTGATCGGCGGCAGCCCTCCGGCCGGCAGCGCTGGCGCTGCCATGTGTCCGCGCCCTTGCAAGTTGCCAGGGCCGCCACCTCGGGCCAATCGGCACAAACCCAATAAAGCCTTGCGGCGAAACCCTGAGGCTGGCAGCGCCGATGAAGGGTTGGAGCCCGGGGAGAGCCGAGGTGCGCTGCCGGCCAGGCGCAGGGAATGATCTTTAAGCGGATGACTAAGGGCGGGTTCATCGCCGTCGACGGGTTGGGTTCAATCTCGAGGCATGCCGGTTGGCGGCGCCGTCCAATTGGTGTCAGATGGCTGCCGATACCGGCGCGCGCTGGCCGCCGGGCGTGAGGGGCGGAGCGGGCACCGCCAGAAGAGAGACGGACCGTGACGCTGAGGAGCCGACGATGAAAGCTGCAGTTGTGACGGAGAACGGCGTACAGGTTCGGGACGTAGCCAAGCCCAGTCCCGGCGCCGAGCAGGTGCTGGTGCGGGTACACGCCGCGGGCCTCAACCGCGCCGACCTGCAGGTGGCCGCCGGCCGCAGCCACGGCAGCATTGGTGGCGTCGGCACCATCGTGGGCCTGGAGTTCGCCGGCGAGGTGGAGGCGGTCGGCAGCGCCGTCAGCGCCGTGAAGCCCGGCGACCGCGTGATGGGCAGCGGTAGCGGCTGCTACGCCGAGTACGCCCTCACCGACTGGGGCCGCGTGTCGCCGGTCCCCGCCAACAACATGAGCTGGGAGCAGGCCGCCACGCTGCCCATCGCGCTCCAGACCATGCACAACGCGCTGCTCACCGCGGGACGCCTCAAGGCCGGCGAGGCGGTGATGATTCAGGGCGCTAGTTCCGGCGTAGGCCTGATGGGCCTGCAGATCGCCAAGCTCAAGGGTGCGCGCCTCGTGGTCGGCACCTCCACCAACGAAGGGCGGCGCGCGCGCCTGAAGGAATTCGGCGCCGATCTCACCGTCGATACCACCAAACCCGACTGGTCGCAGGAGGTGGTGGCGGCCACGGGCGGCAGGGGCGTCGAGTTAATCGTCGACCAGGTCTCGGCCAGCGTCGCCAGGGAGAACATGCGCTCCGCCGCGGTGCTGGGCCGCATCGTCAACGTCGGGCGTCTCGGCGGCGCCAGTGGCGAGTTCGACTTCGACCTGCACGCTCTGAAGCGTATCGACTACATCGGCGTCACCTTCCGCACCCGCTCGGTCGAAGAGGTGCGCGAGATCGTGCAAGCCATGCGCGCCGATTTGTGGTCCCACGTCGAGAGCGGCGAACTCAGCCTGCCCATCGACAAGACCTTCCCTCTCGACGAGGCCGGGAAGGCCCTAGCTCACATGCGTGCGAACGCACATTTTGGCAAGATCGTGCTGGTGACATGAACCGGTTCAGGGAGCGCTTGCCGCATGCGCAACCAAGTCGAATGAGGATGCTTGGCTGCGCGGTATGCGTGCGTCTCCTTCTACGGGGGGCGTCTTTTGTTGGCGTTCGGGATGGGCATGGTCGTCCGCCGACGAGATTGTCCGAGCCCGCATTGAGCCGTCGTCGCTGTCCTTATATCCATACCTTGTATCCATACCTCTCTTCTTGGTGACGCCCGCCCGCGCTACGGCGGTAACAGATGGGGGTTTGTGCATGAGCACACGGCGCCAGGGCCCGCTGGCCCGCTTCAAGGTGATCGATCTCACCCGTGCCAGGGCCGGGCCCACGGCCGCGCGGCACTTCGCCGACTTCGGTGCCGATGTCATCAAGGTCGAGATGCCCACCGCCGGCGACGACGACGCCCTGGGCGGCGACCGCGATGGTCCCGATTTCTTCAACCTGCACCGCAACAAGCGCAGCCTTACGCTCAACCTGAAGACTGCGGAGGGCGTCGCCATCCTGAAGAAGCTGGCGGCCACCGCCGACGTGCTGGTCGAGAACTACCGCCCCGACGTGAAGCACCGGCTTGGCATCGACTACGAGACGCTACGCGCCATCAACCCGCGCCTCGTCTACGTCAGCATTTCCGGCTTCGGCCAGGACGGGCCCTACGCCAACCGGCCGGGCTTCGACCAGATCGCTCAGGGCATGGGCGGGCTCATGTCGATCACCGGGCTGCCCGGACAAGGCCCGGTGCGCGTGGGTATTCCAGTGGCGGACCTGTCCACGGGCAACTACGCCGCCATGGGCGCGTTCATCGCGCTGCTCGAGCGCGAAGTTTCTGGCGAGGGCCAGTGGGTTCAGTCGTCGCTGCTGCAGTCACAAATCGCCATGCTCGATTTCCAGGCCGCGCGCTGGACGGTGGCTCGTCAGGTGGCGGGGCAGGCTGGCAACGACCACCCCACATCGATCCCGACCGGTGTGTTCCCCACCGCCGACGGCCACATCAACATCGCCGCGTCGGGGCAGCACATCTTCAAGCGCCTGTGCGAGGCGCTCGACGCGCCGGGTCTGGTCGCCGACCCGGACTTTGCCACGGCGGACAAGCGCTCAAGGAGCCGCGCGCGCCTCAATAGGGAGCTTGCGGCCCTCACCAAGCAGCATCGCAGCGCCGAGCTGGTGGAGCGGCTCAACGCGGCCGGCGTTCCCTCTGGGCCGATCTACGCCATCGACCGGGTGTTTGCCGACCCGCAGGTTGAGCACGTGCGCATGGCGGTGCCGATGCCGCATCCCACCTGCGCCGAGGTGGCTGTCATCAACCAGGCCGTAGGTCTGTCGCGCACCCCGCCGGTGATCGACCGCCCGACGCCGAGGCTCGGGCAGCACACGGAGGAGATCCTGGCCGCGCTGGGCTATGACGCGGCGGCCATCGCCGGCCTGCGCGAGCGCAAGGTGGTCTGAGCACGCGTAGAGGCGGCCCTGCCTGCAGCTCTGGCGGCTGGCGCGCTTGCATGACCGGGCTCACGGAATGAGCTGCTGGCGCATCGCCTCGGCGATGGCATGTGGGCGGTTGCGCACGCCAAGCTTGGTCTGCACCTTCTTGAGGTGGCTGCGCACCGTCTCCTCGCCGAGCCCCAGCACGTGTGCGATCTCAGCCGTCTGGCGCCCCATCGAGATGAGGCGCAGAACCGCCAGCTCGCGCGGCGTCACGCGCGCACGCTTGCCCATCCACCTGGGATCGTGCTCGATCAGCTGCTCCATCCGCAGGGCTACGAAGCTGGCCGCGGCGAACAGCAGCACCCGGTAGGGCGGGGTGAGGATGTTGTGCAGCGACCTGCGCGACCAGTACGACACGATCCAGCGGCGGCCCACGGAGCATGAGAGGATGTCGCGTATGCCGTACTTGAGCGACAGCTCGTAGGGCCAACGGTCGATTCCGATCGGGTCGAGCATGTGCATGGTCTCGGTCCACGTGAAGGCCATCAGGCTCGCGCGCGCCATCATCACGCCCGGATCGTACTCGCGCTGGGCCATGGCGGCGTACTGGTCCCACCAGCCCTGCGGTACCGACGTGTGCAGGAACACGTCGCGGTCGAGCCGCGTGGAGCGCCAGTCCGACGCTTGCAGGGGAAACCGCGCCGCACCGAGGGCGTTGAGCGGCAGATACTGCGCTGCGAACCCGTCCAGCGCGTCGAGCACCCCGGCCGGCGTGCGCGCCTTGGCAACGAAGGCCGTGAACTCCGTCAGGAACGGCATCGCCGGAGGGACCTCGAACGCCGGCTCGGCTCCTGCGGCCTTGCTTGCCTGTGGCATGCCGGCCAGGGTGCACTGGGCGGCGCGGACCGGAAATTGGGAAAAACCCCGACTTGCGCCTCCGCGGCGCGGCCGTATTTCGCAGCCCAAGGTGAACTCCCACGCTTGGGACCCACGCTTGGGACCCACGCTTGGGACCCACGCTTGGGACCCACGCTTG
>JAFMSC010000399.1 GCA_017353825.1 Hyphomicrobiaceae bacterium
ACCCCACCAGGCGAGACCCCTCAGGGGTTACCTGGTCCGACCCGAGGCGGGACCGCTCTGGTGTTGCCTCGTACGACCCCAGACGGGACCCCTCTGGGGTTCCCTCGTCCGACCCGATCCGCCTTACAGGCATGCACCCCAGTACTCCGTGGAGGCTCCACTGAGATGCTTCAACCCAAGAGAATGAAGCATCGCAAGATGTTCAAGCGCACGCACGGGGGCCTCGGCGGGATTGCCAGCCGCGGCAATACGATCGCCTTCGGCGACTTCGGCATTCGTACCCTCGAACCCGCCTGGATTACCGCCAGGCAGATCGAGGCGGCGCGGCGCACAATTACCCACCATCTCAAGCGTGGCGGTAAAGTGTGGATTCGCATCTTTCCCGACAAGGTGGTCACCTCCAAGCCGGCCGAAACCCGCATGGGCTCCGGTAAAGGCGCACCCGACCACTACGTCGCGGTCGTCAAACCTGGCCACGTCCTGTTCGAGATCGGCGGCGTGCGCGAGGAACTTGCCCACGAGGCGTTGCGGCTCGCCTCTCACAAGCTGCCAGTCGCAACCAAATTCATGTTGAGGGAGGGCCTCGATAGTGGCGGAGAGGACGCCGCGACAGTCGCGCACGAGTAGCCGCGCGCCAGCCCAGGGACGTCAAAAGAAGACCGCCGACCCGGTAGCCAATCCGGAGGCCCGCCTGCAGGAGCTCAGCGAGGAGATGTTCAAGCTGCGCTTCCAGTTCGCCACGCGGCAGCTCACCAACACGGCACGCATCCGCACCGTGCGCAAGGAGATCGCGCGGGTGCGCACGTTGCAGCGCCAACGGGAGCTCGGCGGTGCCTGATACGCGCAAGCCCAGGCGCACCAAGATCGGGCGCGTGTCCAGCAACAAGATGAACAAGACGGTGGTCGTCGCCGTGGACCTGGTCAGGCAGCATCGCCTCTACGGGCGCACGCTGCGGCGGATCCGTCACTTCAAGGCGCACGACGAAGCCAATCGCTGCCAGGTCGGCGACACGGTGGTCATCGCCGAGTCGCGACCCATCAGCAAGGAAAAGCACTGGGTCGTACAGCAGATCCTGCGGCGCGGCACGGGCGAGCCGGTCGAGATCGCCGAGGTCGAGGCGTAGTCATGATCATGCCCCAGACCCGGCTCCGCGTGGCCGACAATACCGGCGCCCGCGAATTGATGTGCATCCGCGTCGTCGCCGGCGGCTCCAAATTCGAGGCGTCCATTGGCGACGTGATCGTGGCCGCGGTCAAGGTGGCCAATCCTGGCGGGTCCGTCAAGAAAGGCGAGGTCGTCAAGGCGGTCATCGTGCGCCAGGCCAAGGAGTACGGCCGCCCGGACGGCTCGTACATTCGCTTCGACGACAATGCCGCGGTCATCCTGCAGGACAAGAACAATCCGAAGGGCACGCGCATCTTTGGTCCCGTCGCCCGCGAGCTGCGGGAACGCAACTACATGAAGATCATCTCTCTCGCACCGGAAGTGCTCTAAGACACGCTCATGACCCTCGCACGTATCAAAAAGGGCGACGACGTGATCGTCTTGACTGGCAAGGAAGCCGGCAAGCGTGGCGTTGTGCGGCAGGTCATGCCCAGGAAGGGCATGGCGCTGGTCCAGGACATCAACATCAGCAAACGCCACTTCAAGCCTGGTCGTGCACGCCAGGCGGGGATCGTCGACGTCGAACAGCCCATCCATCTCTCGAACCTGGCGCTGGTCGATCCCAAGACCAGCAAGCCGACGCGCGTCCGCGTGCACACGCTGGCCAATGGCCGCAAGGTGCGCATCGCCATCGCCTCTGGCGAACAGATGGCTCGGGAGTAGGCCATGGCTCGCAACCCGCTGTCCGCACCTGAAGAACCGACTCAGGCCGCCGAGGCGCCGCAGGCATCGATTGGCAAGTCGCGCCTGCACGAGCGCTACGAACGCGACGTGGTGCCCGCGCTGGTGCGCGACTTCAGCTACAAGAATCCGATGCAGGTGCCGCGCCTGGCCAAAGTCTCGGTCAACGTCGGCGTGGGCGAAGCGATCGCCAATTCCAAGGCGCTCGATTCGACGGTGCGCGATGTCAGCATCATCACCGGCCAGAAGCCCATCATCAAGAAGGCGCGCAAGTCGATCGCGCAATTCAAACTGCGCGAGGGCAACCAGATCGGCGTGAGCGTGACGCTGCGCGGCGAGCGCATGTGGGAGTTCCTGGATCGCCTGCTGAACGCCGCGCTGCCACGCACACGTGACTTTCGGGGCGTGCCGAGTCGGTCATTCGACGGCCGCGGCAACTTTACCCTCGGCCTGCGCGAGCAGTTGATCTTCCCTGAGATCAGCTACGACCAGGTGGACAAGGCCCGCGGCATGGAGGTCTCGATCGTCAACACAGCCACGACCGACCAGGAAGCGCGCCGCCTGCTGGAGCTGCTGGGCATGCCGTTCCAGCGTGAAGCCGATGCGACGCCTGTCGCTCCCCGCCCGACCGTGAGGAGGCGCCGCCGCTAGCTTTCAGGCTACTATCACGCACCCCTATTGATCCGTCGCCCGTCTTGAAAGGCAACGCCGTCGAGACGCTCCCCTCCCAACGCAAACTCCCCCTCCCTCTCTGAGATAGAGAGGGAGGGGGTTGGGGGGAGGGTGAGTCGATCCCGCCGGGAACGTTGAACCTCATACGGAAGGAACACCGTTGGCCAAGAAATCGATGATCGCCGCGTCGCAGCGAGCGCCGCGCTACAAAGTTCAGGCGCACAGCCGCTGCCAGGTCTGCGGGCGGCCGCGCGCCTTTATGCGCCGCTTCACGCTGTGCCGTATCTGCTTCCGCAAACTGGCCCTGGCGGGCGAGATCCCGGGCGTCACGAAAGCGAGCTGGTGAGGTCCTCCGTATGAGCATGAGCGACCCCATCGCGGACATGTTGACCCGCATTCGCAACGCCTCACGCGCTCGGCACCCCAGTTGCGACATGCCGTTTTCGCGCATCAAGCTCGCCATTGCCGAGGTCCTGCGCGATGAGGGCTACATCGATTCCTTCGAGGATCGTGGCGAAGGCATCCAGCGCGTGCTGCGCGTGCATCTGCGCTACGCGCCGGGCGGCCGCGGACGCGACCCGATTCTGATGGGTCTCGAGCGCATCAGCAAGCCCGGGCTGCGCGTCTATGCGCGCTCCACGGAGATCCCGCGCGTGTTCGGCGGTCTGGGCACCGCCATCCTGTCGACGCCCCAGGGCGTCATGAGTGGCACACGGGCGCGCCGCCTCAAAGTCGGTGGCGAAGTCCTGGCACACGTCTGGTAATCGGAGGCGCAGCAACCAGCATGTCGCGAATTGGCAGGATGCCCATCACCGTCCCCAACAGCGTCACCATCGACATCGACCCCGACCGCGTGCGCGTCAAAGGCCCCAGGGGCGAGCTGGCGCGCAGCGTCCCGCGAGAGATCAGCATCACCCGCGAGGACGGGCTGCTGCGCGTCGAGCGCTCCTCGGACGAACCGACCCAGCGCTCGCTGCACGGACTGACCCGCAGCCTGATCGCCAACATGGTCACCGGCGTGACCGACGGATTCTCGCGGCGCCTGGAAGTCAATGGCGTCGGCTATCGGGCGGCCGTATCCTCGGGCAACCTGGTCCTGCAGGTCGGGTACTCGCACCCCGTGCTGGTCCCCGCGCCGACGGGCATCAGCTTCGCCGTTCAGGGCAACGCCATCCTCATTTCGGGTGCCGACAAAGAGATGGTCGGCGAGGTCGCCGCTCAGGTCCGGCGGGTCCGTCCGCCCGAGCCGTACAAGGGCAAAGGCATCAAGTACGCCGAAGAAGTCATTCGGCGCAAGGCCGGCAAGGCCGGCGCCAAGAAGAAGTAGAAGTAGGCCGCTGATCTCATGTTCAAAGCTCTCGATACCCGCGGCGCCAGGCAGCGCCGCCACCGCCGCATCCGTGTGACGCTCAGCGGCACCCAGCAGCGGCCACGACTCAACGTGTTCCGCAGCTTGCAACACATCTACGCGCAGGTCATCGACGACACCAACGGCCTGACGCTGGCGGCCGCCAGCACCAACGAGCCGACGGTCCGCGGCAGCCTGACCGGCACCAAGACCGAGCGGGCCCGTGCCGTCGGAACCACCATTGCCAAGCGAGCCCGAGAAAAG
>JAFMSC010000400.1 GCA_017353825.1 Hyphomicrobiaceae bacterium
GGCTGCCAAGCCGTCGAACCGGTCCCGGCGGCGGCGGCTTTGCGCAAATCGGAACCTTTGCCTAATTTGGCCGGGACCGCAGAGGAGACCCCATGACCATCCGGCCGCGCCGCAGCGTGCTCTACATGCCGGGCTCCAACGCCCGTGCGCTCGAAAAGGCCAAGTCGCTCGCCGCTGACGCACTGATCCTCGACCTGGAGGACGCGGTGGCGCCTCAGGTCAAGGAGGCGGCCCGCACCCAGGTTTGTGCCGCGGTCAAGGCCGGCGGCTACGGCGCTCGCGAGGTCGTCATCCGCGTCAATGGGCTGGATACGCCCTGGGGAGCGGGCGATTTGGCGGGCGCCGCCGCTGCCGCGCCCGCCGCGGTGCTCGTGCCCAAGGTAGGCAGCGGCGCGGATATCCGACGCGTCACCGAGGCCCTCGCCCAAGCCGGCGCGCCGGAGCGGACCAGGCTTTGGGCGATGATCGAGACGCCGCTGGCAATCATCAACATCGGCGGCATCGCCGCGGCGGCCGGGGAGCCGGGTGCACGGCTCGGCTGCTTCGTGATGGGTACCAACGACCTCGTCAAGGAGACCCGCGCCGACCTGTCGAAGGACCGCCGCCCTGCACTCTACTGGCTCTCCGCCGCCATCACGGCGGCGCGCGCCCATGGTCTCGATGCGCTCGATGGCGTCTACAACGACTTTAAGGATCTGGAGGGCTTTCGGCGCGAATGTCTCGACGGCCGGGCCTTGGGGTTCGACGGCAAAACGCTGATCCACCCTGATCAGATCGCCGTGGCCAACGAGGTGTTCGCACCGCCCGAGACCGAGGTGGCGTGGGCACGCCGGATCATTGCCGCGTTCGACCAACCAGGGAGCGAGCGAAAGGGTGTCATCTCCGTGGACGGGCGGATGGTCGAGATCATGCATGCCGAGATGGCGCGCCGCACGGTGGCCATCGCCGATGCCATCGCCGGGAAGGACAAGGTCTCGTGAAGCTCTATCGCTATCTGACCGGCCCGGACGACGCCAGCTTTTGCCGCCGCGTCACGGCCGAGCTCAACAAGGGCTGGCAGCTCTACGGCCAGCCGACGCTGACGTACGATTGGGAGAAGAAGCGCGTCGTCTGCGGCCAGGCCATCGTCAAGGAGGCGCCGGGAGACTACACGCCGGACATCGAGCTGGCGGAGCAGTGAGCGGGCTCAACGCTGCGGCGTCTGTCCCCCGCAGGGCAAGTCCCGTGGAAGGGCCCGGGTTGGGTTGACAGCCATGAGAGAAACCAAGGCGCAGATTGGCAATTTCTTTGAGGACTTTGCCGTCGGCCAGGTTCTAGCACACGCCACGCCGCGCACCGTCGCCGCCGGCGATGTGGCGCTCTACAACGGCCTCTACGGTCCGCGCTTCGCCGTGCAGTCGTCGGACGCCTTCGCCCAGGCGATCGGCTACCCGCGTGCGCCGGTGGACGACCTGCTCGTTTTCCACGTTGTGTTCGGCAAGACCGTCTCCGACATGTCGCTGAATGCGATCGCCAACCTCGGCTACGCCGAGGGGCGGTTCGTCCGGCCCGTCTATCCCGGCGACACCCTGAGCGCGGTCTCGGAGGTCATCGGCCTGCGCGAGAATTCCAATCGCGCGTCCGGGGTGGTCTATGTGCGCACCACCGGACGCAACCAGCACGGCCAAGCCGTGCTGGAATACACCCGCTGGGTGATGGTGAGGAAGCGCGACACGCAAAGCCCCGCGCCGGCGGCCGCTTTGCCGGCGTTGGCCGACAGGGTGGATCCGGCCGCTCTGGGGATGGCGGTGCCGGACCTCGAGCTCGGGCGCTACGACTTGGCACTCGCCGGCGCCCCGCACCGCTGGGGCGACTACACGGCCGGTGAGAAGATCGACCACATCGATGGCATCACGCTGGAGGAGGCTGAGCACCAGATCGCCACGCGCCTCTACCAGAATACGGCCAAGGTGCACTTCAATCTGCATGAGCAGGCCGACGGCCATTTCAAGCGGCGCCTGGTCTACGGCGGTGTCGTCATCTCGCTGGCCCGTGCCCTCTCCTTCAACGGCCTCGCCAACGCCTTCCACGTGGCGGGCATCAATGCCGGCCGGCATGTGGCGCCGTGCTTCGCCGGCGACACGGTCTACGCCTGGTCGGAGGTGCTGGAGAAGGCCGAGCTTCCCGGCCGCCGTGACATCGGCGCGCTCCGCGTGCGCCTGGTGGCGGTGAAGAACGCCAGCTGCGCCAACTTCCCTTTGCGGGCGGCAGCGGGCGAGTACGCCCCTGGCGTGATCCTCGACCTTGACCTGTGGCTCGTGCTGCCCCGCTGAATGGGCCGGCCTTCTCCACGCATGCCGCTGCCGATAACAAAACATCTGTGTACGCCAATCGGGATCGCGACCCACCCGACCAGCGATCCGACCAGGTACCTGACGTTGGCCCGAACGGGGGGCCGACCGACTGGCCCCGAAGGGCGCTCTTTCGCTCATCGAAAGGGGTTGCGGGGCCGGCACCGGGCCATTGGTATACAATACACCTTGGTCGGCCCGCGCCCCCGTTTCGGTGGCGCGTGAGACATTCAGGGAATTGCCCCCCCTGATGCAGCGCGTTACAAGCGCTGCCGATCAACGCCGCTGGGGAGGCAAAGCTCATGGCCGAGGTTAGGCACACGATTGAGCGCCCGCTGTCGCCACACCTCGGCATTTACCGGCCCTTGATCAACATGGTGATGTCGATCGTGCATCGCATCACCGGCGTGGCGAACTACGTGGGCGCGCTTCTCATCGCGGCCTGGCTGGTGGCCGTGGCCATGGGCCCCGACGCCTACGCCACGGCCAACGCCGTGTTCGGCCACCCGCTCGGCAAGCTCGTCCTCGTCGGCTACTCCTGGTCGGTGATCCACCACATGCTGGGCGGCATCCGCCACCTCATCTGGGACACCGGACGCGGCCTTGAGATCGGCGCCGTCAATGCGTTGTGCTGGACGACCATCCTGGGCTCGCTGGCGCTGACGGTGGCGCTGTGGTTGGCCGGCATCGCCGCGCGCGGAGGCCTGTAACCCATGTCCATGCGCACACCGCTTGCCAAGGTTCGCGGCCTCGGGTCGGCCAAGTCGGGCACCGAGCATTTCTGGCTGCAGCGGCTGACGGCCGTCGCCAACCTGTTCCTCGTCTCGTTCCTGATCTGGCTGCTGTTCACCCTCGCCGGCGCCGACTACGACACGGTGCGGCGCACGCTGGCCAAGCCCTACATCGCGGTGCTGCTCGTGCTGCTCGTGCTGTCGGCTGTGACCCACATGCGGCTCGGCATGGAGACCATCATCGAGGACTACGTGCATTCGGAATGGCTCAAGGTGGCGGCGCTGTTGCTCAACACGTTCTTCGCCATCCTGGTCGGCATCACCTGCGTGTTCGCCGTGCTGAAATTGAGCTTCGGAGCGTGAGAGGCATGCCCGCACAAGACGCCCATGCATCCAGAAACCATGCATCCAGAGACGGAGTGCCCAAGCCGGCGGTGAACGGCAGAGCCTATCCGCTGACCGACCACACCTACGATGTCGTGGTGATCGGGGCCGGCGGCTCGGGCCTGCGCGCGACGCTGGGGTGCGCCGAGGCAGGGCTCAAGACGGCGTGCATCAGCAAGGTGTTCCCGACGCGCTCGCACACGGTGGCGGCCCAGGGCGGCATCGCCGCATCGCTCGGCAACATGGGGCCCGACGACTGGCGCTGGCACATGTATGACACCGTGAAGGGCGCCGACTGGCTGGGCGACCAGGATGCCATCGAGTACCTGTGCCGCCACGCGCCTGATGCCGTCTACGAGCTGGAGCACTACGGCATGCCGTTCTCGCGCACCGAGGATGGGCTCATCTATCAGCGCCCGTTCGGTGGTATGACCACCGAGTACGGTGAGGGCCCGCCGGCGCTGCGCACCTGTGCGGTGGCCGACCGAACCGGCCACGCCATGCTGCACACCCTCTACGGCCAGTCGCTCAGGCACGCGGCGGAGTTCTTCATCGAGTACTTCACCATCGACCTGATCATGGACCAGGATGGCAGCTGCCGTGGGGTCATCGCGCTGAAGCTCGACGACGGCACGCTGCACCGCTTCCGCGCCAAGAAAACCATCGTAGCAACCGGC
>JAFMSC010000401.1 GCA_017353825.1 Hyphomicrobiaceae bacterium
GGCACCTTAGCGTTTGATCTCGCGGCGCAAGCTCTTTGCCGAAATCACCGCGGTCACCTTCTCACAGCGGCAACGGCTGTAATTTAGGCACGATGCCGACTATCCCCAAGCAATCAAATTTGCAATGTGTTGAGGCTGCCTCATGAGGGTGAGGGGTCGTCGCCGCCCACAGGTCTGGTGAGCCCCCACGCGGAGGCAATGCGGCGCGCGGCGTGCCGCAGGCGAGGCACCTCAGCCTGGCAGCGCTCGGGCGTCAGGCGCGGCAGGGGACCGTGCATGGTGAGCGCCGCGACGACGCGGTCATGCGCATCAAGGATGGGCACGGCCACCGAAACGATGCCATCGAAGTTCTCCTGGTCGTTGGTGCCGTAGCCGCGCGCCCGTATCTTCTCCAGCTCGGCCTCAAGCTCGCTAACACGCGTGATCGAGCGCGAGGTGCGCGCCACCAGCTTGCGGCTGCGCAGAAGGCGGCCACGCAGTCCCGGCTCCAGGTAGGCGAGGAGCACCTTGCCTCCCGCGATGCAGTGCGCCGCCGCCCGGTAGCCAACCTCCAGGTGTATGCGCAGCGGCCATTCGCACTCGATGCGGTCAAGATAGATGTAGTCGAGCCCCTCCAGCACGCCGATGTTGCAAGTCTCGTTCACCTCGTCCACCAGCTCCTGCAACACTTGCCGCACCGGCGCCCATGGATTGTTGGAACCGAGCGCCGCCAGCGACAGCTGAATGAAGCGCGGTCCAACAGAAAAGCGCTCGCGCACGGGGTCACGCAGCAACAGTCCGTTGTCACGGAGCTGAGCCAGCACGCGATGCACGGTCTGGCGTGGCAGCCCGAGCTTGGCAGCTAGGTCCGGCAGACCGACCCCCTGGGGATGATCCGCCACGGCCTGCAGCACCGCCAGGGCCTTACCAAGCACATTCAACCTTTGGTCGTTCTTAACAGGTTTCTGCAATCGCAATTCAGGAAGGCTCCAGCCTCGTCGCGTCTTCGCAGGAGAGTAGCGCTTCGGCCCAAACATACCACATTGGCGGGGCTTGCCGTCTCGCCGCAGTGTGGGCCCTCGGCGGGAAAGGCCCGTTATCCGCCATGAACCATATGGGACGAGGAGACCCAAGAATCAATGAACGCGGGTCGACAAATGGCGCGGCGCCCTGCACCCTAAATCTCGGAAATGATGTGTAAATCAAACAATAACATAGACGACTTTCGTTGCCGATCTGCAACGGTGTCAATGCATTTCTGCAGGAAGTGCGACCCCCTTTTGCCCTCGTCCACGCGCAATGCCATCCCTTGAGCGCTGCAGTTCGGCGACACCCGGCATCCGATGGGGTTCCGACGGCAACGGCAAACACACGAGATGGCGCTGCTCGGCCGCTGCGGCGCCCGGAGGACACGCTGATGCTCAAGGTCTACGGACGCGCCAACTCCATCAACGTGCGCAAGGTCCTCTGGATGCTGGCCGAGCTCGACATCCCTTACGAGCGCGAGGATTGGGGGAGGGGCTTCCGCCCGACGGACGATCCGGAATTCCGCAAGATCAACCCGGTGGGGGTGGTGCCAGTGATCGACGACGGCGATTTCCGCCTTCGGGAGAGCCACACCATCGTGCGCTACCTCGCCGACAAACATGAGCGCTCCGACCTCTACCCCAAGAACCTGCGCCAGCGCGCCAAGGTGGAAGCCTGGATGGACTGGGCCGCCACCGAGTTGGCTGAGGGCATGCGGCCGGTTTTCCATGCCCTCGTGGTCAAGAATCCGGCCTTTGCCGGCATGGTTGACGGGGCCGCGAAGGCGTGGGCCCGGCAGATGCGGGTGCTGGAGGATCACCTCGCCGCCAGCGGCCCCTACGTGGCGGGCGAGGCCTTCACCATCGGCGACATTCCCGTGGGACTGGTCGTCAACCGCTGGTTCTCGGTGGACTTCAGCAAGCCAGCCTTCCCGGGCATCGCCCTCTACTACGACCGGCTTGCCGAGCGACCGCCCTACCGCCTGCACGGCCGCAACGGCATGCCCTGAGCCCCAACCGGCGGCACCGGGCCGGCTCAGGGGATCAGCTGCAGGCGCAGGGCTTCTGCCACCGCATGCAGGCGGTCGCGCGCGCCGAGCTTCGTCTGCGCCTTCTTGATGTGGCTGCGGACGGTCTCCTCGCCCAACTGCAAGAGCTCAGCGATCTTGCGCGTACGCAGCCCGTTGGACGCCATGCGCAGCACCGACAACTCGCGCGCTGTGAGCGGGGGATGCTTGCCGATCCTCAGGGTGTCGGGCTCCACGATCTGCTCCAGCCGGATGGCCGCGAAACTGGCGGCCATGAACAGCAGCGCCCGCAGCTGCGGCGACAACCGATCCGAGAGAACCTTGCGCGACCAGTACACGACCACCCAGCGTGCGCCGCCTACTGAGCACGTAAGGCCGTCGCGCATACCGTATTTGAGGCCCAGCTCGTAGGCCCAGCGGTCGATGCCGATGGGCTCGATGATCTTCAGCCATTCGGTCCAGGTGACCGGCGCCAGTGAGTGCTTGGCCATCGTGATCACCGGAGAGGGGGCTTTTTGGCTCATGTTGTAATAGTCAATCCACCAGCCCTCGGGCACAGACCTGTGAATGAACACGTTCTCGCCGAGCCGCAAAGTCTCTCTCTGCGGAATGCCGATGCCGTAGCGTCGGGCAGCCAGCACCCTGAGCGGGCTGTCCTTGACGATGACTTCGTCCAGCTTGTCGAGGACCTGGATAGGCGATTTGGACCAACCGACCTGAGCGGCAAAGTCGACCAGGCCCGAGCGCAAGGAGTGCTCGATCTTGGCCGGCTCACAGTTGTCAACGACAATCGGTTTCGTTTGTCCTTGCATGCGGGGCTCCTTTGCCCGCACGGCGCCGCAGCGACCGACGGCGGGCGTGGCCTGTCCCGCGTCTAGCCTTCCTGGCAAGGCCACGATGCGGTGTGGAGCGCGATTTGTACAGAGGCACGCAGGACCTCCCGAGCCGCCGACAGGAGGAGCACCGGCCAGCCGTGCGCGAAGATCTCGGTAACCGAGTTCTGGAGCCGGCGATTGCCTTGACCCGCAAGGACGCCGAATACCGACCCCGCAGACTTCCTTTGGCCCCCAGTTGCCTGTACTCTCTGGCGGCGCCATGCTCGCATCGAGGTGGGCCTGACGATGATGAGAGCAGTCGTCCTGGTTGTGTGCTTGGCGGCGGCGGGCGGCATTGCCGTCTACACCCACCACTCGCGCCCCGATTCGGGGGAGCAGGTGTACACGCTACCAAGCCGTTCGCCCGAGCCGTCCCGGCCATTGACGCCGGGCCGTCCCACCGAGCCGTCCGGGCCATCGACGCCGGCCGCGCCGACCAAGGTTATCGATCCAAGCGACCGTGCCGCCCTGGCACGCGAGATCCAGCGCGAGCTGCAACGCGTCGGCTGCTACACCGGCGAGATCAACGGCGTGTGGACCACGTCGAGCCGCCTGGGGATGAAGGCGTTCATCGAGCGGGTCAACGCCGCATTACCCATCGACAATCCTGACCCGGTGCTACTGGGCCTGGTGCAGAGCCATCGCGACCGCGCATGCAGGGTCTGTCCGCAGGGCCAGACGGCCACCGGGACGGGCTCCGGCACGGACACGTGTGTGCCCAACGCGGTACTGGCCACCGCCAAGAAGCCGGCGGACGCCAGCCCCGCCGCCGACAAGCCGGGCAGCGCCCCGCCCGCGGCAGGCAGCGCGACCTTGACCCTCACCACACCGTCCGCCGCCCCCAAGCCCGATCCTAGGCGGGCCGATCCGAGGGCGTCGGGCTCCGGCACTGTCCGGCCCGCACGTTCACCTGCGACAACGGACCCGTCTAGCGAACCAGTGCCCCCTGAGGGGATGGTGCGCGAGCGCCGACCGCGCCCTTCCGCCGAGACGCCGCCGCCGAGTCAGCCCAAGGTGGTACGCAACATCCTCAAGGCGCTTGGCTTCTAACAGCCGGACTGGCTCCGCGTCGGCTTGACCCTGCCGCTTGCAGATGGCGACCGGCGTCGCCGTGAGGTCACTGGCGCGGCCAGAACAGCGAGACCACGATCACGATCGGAAGGCCATCGTCGCGCTGAGCAGCGATCCGCCCGACCGTTTCGCGCGTGGG
>JAFMSC010000402.1 GCA_017353825.1 Hyphomicrobiaceae bacterium
GCGCCTGGCCGGGCAGCTCCGGCGGAAGCGGCCCTGAGCCGCCCGCCTTGCCCCTGGCCGACCGCCCGTCAACGCCTCCATCTCGAAGTCATTGCCGAACCCTGGCATGCATCCAATGGGCGTCGCCACGGTCCACTGCATCACGCCGGCCTCATGCCTCCCCTTGCCGCCGCCTGGCATGGCGTCTACTCCAATGACAGGGGCTTCCGCGCAATGGACGGATTGGCGAAGGTTACCCCTAGCGCCGCCATGACCGGACGCGCCGGCACTCGGCCCGAAACACGATCGCCATCCATCAGGCAACCTCGACCGCAGCTTTGGAAATCCAGTCACATTGACGATCATGGGGACAGGATCAAGGTGTACGAGGCAGCAAGCGAGTTCAAGCTCGATGTTCGCCTGCCCATCTATGCCCGCATCGACGGCCGCGCCTTCTCCCGCTTTACCCGCGGGATGCAGCGTCCATTCGACCGCAATCTGTCGACAGCCATGATTGCGACAGCGGCAGGCCTGATCGAACGCACGCAAGCGCGCATCGGCTACACCCAATCTGACGAGATCAGCCTGGTATTTCTTGCCGACGCACCTCACTCAGACATGCTGTTGGGGGGCGCGTTTAGAAGCTCACAAGCATACTGGCCGCCCTGACGACGGCATTGTTCATGGAGCGGGTGATGACAGACCGCGAGTTCGCGTCCTATTGAGAAAGTCGGGCTATCGCGAGCGCCTGCCGCACTTCGACTGCCGTGTGTGCCAACTTCCAACGAAGACGGAAGCCGCCAACATGTTGGCGTGGCGCTGGAAGGACGCGCGCAAGAACGCCATCAGCATGGCAGCTCAGACGATCGTCACGCCACAGCAGCTTTACGGCAAGGGCACCGGTGAGATGCTGGCCATGCTGCGCGCGCGGCGTCGACTTCGACACGTATCCGGCGTTCTTCAGGAACGGGACGTTTATGCGGCGACGTACGGTGCTGCGCGAGCTTACGCCGATGAGCTGGCGCGTATTCCAGCGCAATACCGTCCGACCGGACCAATAGAGAGATCCGAGACGGCGGTCGTGGAGTGCCGGGATTTCCTTGCGTGCACGAACCGCGAGGCCTTCCTGTTCGATGGTGCCGCCCCCACCCTGGGCGTCGCGGTAGCCGCGGATGTTACACATCAAGCTCCACGATCTGCGGCCTCAGTCCGGAGGCGGTGACGCGCAGCCGGCCGACCGTCACTGGCAGCCGAAACCGGCGCGGGCCGGCGCTGCCTGGGTTGAGGAAGAGCACGCCGTCGCGCGCCTGGATCGAGGGCTTGTGCGAGTGACCGTAGACAACGGCCGCGAAGCCGACGGTCGGGTCGAGGTCGAGCTGGGCGATGTCGTGCAGCACCCAGATGAGGTGCGGCCCCACCTCGACGGCCTCCGTCATCGGCAAGGCCGCCGCCCACGCCTGCGTGTCGATGTTGCCACGTACGGCAGACGTGGGCGCAACCTTGCAAAGGCGGTCGAGCACCTCGGGTCTGCCCACGTCGCCGGCGTGGATGATGAGGTCCGATCCCTGCAGCGCCACGAGGGCCTCGGGGCGAAGCAGTCCGTGCGTATCCGAGATCAGGCCGACCAACATCGCAGGGCCCGTGAGCTTAAGGGTGCAACAAGGCCTCAGCCGTATTGCACCCATCGCCGCCTCCGCTCGGACGGTTGAATCGGTGCAATACGCTACCGCTGAGTGCACCTATTTCTTCAGCGGCAGGAACAGGGACGACGGGAAGTCCGCGGCGTAGCGCTCTGCCTTGGGCTTCGGGTGGTACTCGGGCCGCGGGCTGGCGTCTCGCGCCACCAGCTTTCGGTAAAGATGCCAGGAGGTATGCCCGAGGATGGGCATGACCACGGCGAGGCCGAACAGGAATGGCAGGCACCCGACGGCCAGGCCGAACGCTACGATCAGGCCCCACAGGGCCATCGTGAAGGGGTTCTTCAGGATTGTGCGGATGGAGGTGACGATAGCCACCGCCATCCCGACATTCCGGTCGAGCAGTAGAGGGAACGACACCGCGCTCAGCGCAAACGCGGCCAGCGCGAATAGGAACCCGACCGCATTGCCGGTGACGATCAGGTTGCGCCCTTGCGGCGTCTGGAAGATGCGGCGGCCGAGCTCGGCCAGCGTCACCGGCTGCCCGTCCCCGCCGAAGTGCGCTACGTAGAGGCCGTGCGCCACCGCCAGCCACACGCCGAAAATCGCGAACAGCAAAAGGCCCAGCGCCGCGATCGACCACAGCGACGGCGAATGCACGACATCGAAGGCGTGCTTCCACGATGTGTCGAGCCCCATCTCGCGCCGCCGGCTCAGCTCGTAGAGGCCGATGGCCGCGAACGCGCCGATCAGGGCGAACCCAGCCAGCAGCGGATAGAGCATGGGCAGGATGTCGTAGCCGAAGGTCCAGCGCATGATGATGAGGCCGGCGATCGGATAGATCAGGCTGAGGAAGATAACGTGCGTTGGCATCGCCCGGAAGTCGGCGAGGCCCTTGGCCAGCGCATCAACGAGGTCGCCGGGCCAGATGGAGCGGACCTGGGGCAAGTCGTGGGCCGGCTCCGTCGGCAGGATGACGTCGGGATGTGGCTCCGTCTGGACCATGGGCCGATTCTCCTGAACTTCGTAGGTTCAAGACCTTCGGCGCTGCGCGAATATTCCATGCAAGTGAACGGGCGACCACGCAGAGCCGCGGCCGAAGCCGATCCGGCAAGGAATAATCGCGCATCCGGCGCGAGTGTACAAATCCTGGCCGGACGGTAACGCTGTCGGCCGACCCACTGACTGGCGACGAGCGGTTAGGCGATCTAGTGGATCGTCGCCCCGGCAGCGGCCTCGTCCCGCCGCGCGGCCTTCTGCACCGCGGCCTGCACCTTTTCGAAGGCACGCACCTCGATCTGGCGGATGCGCTCGCGGCTGACGCCGAACTCCTCCGAGAGATCCTCCAGGGTGGCCGGTTCTTCGGCCAACCGCCGAGCCTCGAAGATGCGCCGCTCACGCTCGTTGAGCGTGCCCATGGCCTTCGCCAGGTACGCCTTGCGCTGCGACAACTCCTCGGACTCGACCAGCCGCTCCTCCTGGTCGGGCGCCTCGTCCACCAACCAGTCCTGCCACTCACCACTTCCTTCCGTATCCGCGCGCACGGGCGCGTTGAGGGACGCGTCGCCGCCGAGCCGGCGGTTCATGGAGATCACGTCGTCCTCGGGCACGCCCAGTGTGGTGGCAATCTTCTTTACCTGCTCGGGCTTGAGGTCGCCGTCCTCCAGGGCCTTGATCTGCCCCTTCATGCGGCGCAGGTTGAAGAACAGCTTTTTCTGCGCCGCCGTAGTGCCCATCTTCACGAGGCTCCATGAGCGCAGGATGTATTCCTGGATCGAGGCCCTGATCCACCACATGGCGTAGGTGGCGAGCCGGAAGCCCTTTTCGGGCTCGAACCGCTTCACCGCCTGCATCAGGCCCACGTTGCCTTCCGAGATCACCTCGCCAATCGGCAGGCCGTACCCGCGATAGCCCATGGCGATGCGCGTGACGAGGCGCAGGTGCGAAGTGACGAGCTTGTGCGCAGCCTCGGTGTCCCCATGCTCCTGCCAGCGCTTGGCCAGCATGAACTCCTCCTCCGGCTCCAGCATCGGGAACTTGCGAATCTCTTCCAGATACCGGACCAGGCCGCCCGAGTCGGCGGCAATCGTGGGCAGCTTAGCGATCATCTCTCTTTCCAGCCGGCGCTTTCGTTTAGTGACGCCGGCCGCTCCAATGGTCTCCAGTGGACCGTCAGCATTATACCAACTGATGGGCCGCAAGCTTGGCATCACCGCGGCGGGAGCAGAATGCACCCTGCGTCGCACATTTTACATGCACGTTGCCGTGTGCCCCGAGTAACGCGCGCTCACGCAACGGTAAATCGCTGCGACCGCGATGGTTCCCGCGCACGCGAAAAGTGTAGGGTCAAGTGTCGGGAAACTCACCCACACGCGGAGGCTCCACCCCTGCACGGGGTGCGCCGAAGTGGTGCCGCTCATGGTTGCCATTATTGCACGTAACAGTTGCGCCTTCAAGCCAGGCGCAGGGCGGCCGCCAGCTCGGCCATATCCTGCGG
>JAFMSC010000083.1 GCA_017353825.1 Hyphomicrobiaceae bacterium
GTGCGGCTCTCTGCGCAGGAGGCGCGGCGGCTGGCGGCGGCGGCACGCGCGGCGCTAGCGCCGCTCAAGAAGGAGGTGGCCAAGGCCGAAGCCGAGATCGAGCGCCTCGCCCGGCAGATCGCAGCCATCGACGCGTTGCTCGCCGATGCCGGTCTCTATGTGAAGGATGCCGCCCGCGCCCAGGCGCTAGCACGCGAGCGCAGCGGCCTGGAGCGCGCACGCGCGGCAGCGGAGCACGCCTGGCTGGCGGCGAGCGAAGCCTATGAGGTGGCTCAGGCTGAGGCCGCGCGGAACAGCACCTAGGCTGCGCTCGGTGGATCGCCGCCTCGAGCACTATACGGCGAGCGTGCGGCCCGCAAGCCGCTCCAGTATCCGCAATGGCGAGAGCTCGGGCCTGAGCTGGGCGGCGACCGGAAGCTCGAAGGTCTGCTCGAGCGCGAACTGACCTTTGATGGCGGCGTGGGGGACCAGATCGGTGAACACCACCCAGGTGCTGCCGGCCGGAAAAGCGATTTCCTGGCGTGGCGCTTCCCGCTGATAGCGGGCGTCGCGCTTGGCCCGGTCATGGAGCTGCAGCATGACGTGGTCGTACTCGGTTCGCCGCCCCTTGGTGATGCCGAACATGGCCTCGAGCCGGGCCACGCCGGGGATTGCGCGCCGCACGTCGGGAAGAAACCGGCGGGCGAACGTGTCAAAGGGCTCACCGACGTGCCAGACCCTGGGTTTGCCCGAGGGATTGATGTTGGTAAAGACCCTGAGGATGCGCGCACCCCGCATCGGCCGCGAGGGGAAGGCGTCGGCATGCAGGAGCCGGTCGTCCTTGCGATAGGACTTGGGCTGGCGCCCTTCGATCTCGTGCGGGCGGAAGCTGGTGCGCGCCTGCTTGAGAGCGCGCGTGTAGTGCGGGAGCAGACCCCGCAGGAGCGTGCCGGTCAGGCCGGCGTAGCGGCTCATCATGGCCAGCAGCCGAGCCTCGCCGCTGCCTTGGGTCCTGGCGCCCTTTACCGCTCCGGCACCGGGATCGAAGCTGATGTTCTTTGCCTTCTGATCGGACGACGCCGCGGAAAGCATCCGCCGCTCCCCATCCCCGACCGGGAATGCGAGATGCTCGAAATAGAGCACCCGGCCTCCTTCGAGCGCCTCGATCGCGCACCTCTGATCCGCGGCCGTGAAGGGCAGATCCCAGGCGGATGCTTTGAAGGGTTCCAGGGCATTCATGGGCATGGCAATTTTTTGCGCCCGATTGCTGCGCAGCCTGTCTTTACAACCTATAGTTGAGTCTAAGTCGATGCCTACGCGGCAGCAGTTGGGTTGTCAACAGATTTCCCTCTGACCGCACGCTTGGCGCACAGAGCGCTGCCCGAGGCCACGGGAGCGCAAGGCCCTCGCACGCGCCCGGCATGACAAAGAGCGGCGGGCGGTCGCGCGAGGAGCTAGCGCGGGTGGGCGCCGGGCCCGTGGGCTCGCCCCTCCACCCGGCCGGCACGATCCGCCACCTTGTCGTTTCTCCGAGACCGGGCGCACCAGGACGGTCGCCCGCAAAGGTGGGCCAGGCCCTCGACCAGCGCCTAGCCCACCCCCTATGGTCAGCGCGCGGGCGCCATGGCTGCTAAGTGTCCGATTGAGTTCCGCGCCGTCCATCACCACACGCACGTCGAGATCGGCGGGCGCGTTGCGCTCGACCTCGTCGAGGAACGTGCGGAACTCCTTGGTGCGGTGGCCGGTATGCGCATGCCGATCCCGTTCCGGCCTCTTCCCGTCGCCGACGGCGCCACGTTCGCGCGTGGAGGGCACGTTCTCCTGAATGCGCGCTGAAGCCAAGGGCCCTGCCTTGCGCCGCTGCGGTGCCGACGCCACCTGGCAGATCGGCCAGACGTTGCGTGACGATCCCGGGTGATGTAGAAGCTGGCCGCGGTGCAAATCCAAGAACAGGGAGGCGATCGTGTCCGACATCAACGACCTCCCGGGTTTCGCGGGCGATATTTGACATCGGGCCGCCAAGGCCTTTCGTGTCAACTCCAGAACCAGCTCTTGCATGAGAACCAGCTCTTGGCCGGCCTGGCTCGGCCCGTGGACATTGTCTTCAATGCTCTCGAATGCACTGCCCGCGCGCGTGCGGGACAGCGCGCGTACGCCCCTTTTGGAACGCCAACTCGGCAGATTCGCGGACCGCTACCGGCGCTCCGTGTATCAACTTGCCGGCCGACACCCTTTCCTGGCGGACCTCGCGGCAAGCTTTCCTGCGCTGCTGTTTGCACTGGCCGTGCCGCGCCACAGGTTCGATCCCGAGCCGGTGATCGCTCGGGCGATCGCCGGCGCCCCACTCGGCCGGCTGTGCGAAGCGGCGGAGGTTGCGTTCTGGCTGCGCAAGCTGACGCCGGAGGCGTTCGTTCGTCCGCTGCCGAAGCTGCCGGACAGTGCTGACTTTCGTTGCCGCGTCGCCAATCTCCTGCCGCGCTCGCCGCGTGCCGCGCCGGCGTGGGTGGGTGCGGTTGCCGACGCGGCCGAGGCCTGCAGCGAGCGGTTTGCCTTGTGGGTGGCGCGCGAGATGGCGGGCAACGCCAAGCGCGTCAAGCTCGATCGCATCCAGCAAGTCGGCCTCTGGGCCTGGTTCTCTGGTCGCCCCGGGACCCGAGGTCATGCGTTAATCGACAGGCCGTGGGAGCCCTCCATTTCGCCGGCGACGGCGCTCGACGCGGCCCACGAGTGGCAAACGAGGGTCGAGCTCCATCTCGATCTCGGCGATGCGCCGATCGCCGACGTCTGGCTGCGGCCCTGTCGCGTGGCGGGCTACGATTTCGTCCCCCTGAGCTCGGCCATGGAGATCCTCGAAGAGGCGGCAGCCATGAAAAACTGCGTGCCGAAGTATGGGTGCGCGCTGGCGCACAATCGCTTGCGGCTCTGGAGCGTGCGCAAAGACGGCGTGCGGGTGGCGACCCTGGAGGTTGCGCGACCGTTCGGTGAACCACTGCCGAACGTCGTGGAGTTACGGGCGGCGAGGAACAGGGCCGCCGGCGTCGAGGTGTGGTGGGCCGCCCGCCAGTGGCTCAACGCTCACGATTTGCCGCGGATCGGCATGGAGCAAAGACCCAAGGGTGCTGTGCCCTTCGATCATGCGACCTGGATCGCACTTTGGCGGCCCTATTGGCTGGCCAAAGGGAGGATTCCCCATTGGCTGCCGCTTAGCCCATCGCCGGCTGCGCTCAGGGCATTGGCTGGCCGGCCCGGTCCTCGCTGATGGGTAATGAATGAATGAATGTCCCAGCCTTCCAGTCACAGGGCGGATCGCCGGACGCGCATTTTCTGCGATGTTTTGCATCCCTAGCCCAACTTTCTCAAGCGGGCGGATCACCGGCTTGCCCTCGGCGAACTACCCAGAAACTCGCTGCCGTGCAGCACGCCTTTCATCCATCCGGGTGCGCCCAGCGAATGGAAACTAAGTCGGGCAGGCCCCCTACCTTGCGCTCACCTTTGCCCATGTATCGCGCAAACCCACCGTGCGGTTGAACACGGGGCGGCCCGGGGTGGAGTCGCGGTCGGGGCAGAAGTAGCCCTGGCGCTCGAACTGGACCGGGTCGGACGAGTTGCCAGCGACGAGGGCGGGCTCCAGCTTGCAGCCGGCGAGGACCTCGAGGGAGTTCGGGTTGAGGTCGGCGGCGAAGTTGGCGGCGTCGGGGTCGGGCTTGGCGAACAGCTGGTCGTAGAGGCGCACCTCGGCGTCGACGGCATCGGCGGCCGAGACCCAGTGCAGCGTGGCCTGTACCTTGCGGCCGTCGGGGGGTGCGTTGCCGCCGCGGGTGGCCGGGTCGTAGGTACAGCGCAGCTCCACCACCTCGCCGGCGGCGTTCTTGATCGCCTCCCTGCAGGTGAGAAAGTAGGCGTAGCGCAGGCGCACCTCCTTCTGCGGCGAGAGGCGGAAGAACTTCTTGGGCGGGTTCTCCATGAAGTCGTCGCGCTCGATCCACAATTCGCGGGAGAAACGGATCTCGCGGGTGCCGGCGCTCTCGTCCTCCGGATTGTTGACTGCCTCAAGCTCCTCGACCTGGCCCTCCGGGTAGTTCTCGATCACCACCTTCAGGGGACGCAGCACCGCCATGCGCCTGCGCGCCGTCCTGTTGAGCGCCTCGCGCACGCTGAACTCGAACATGCCGTAATCTACCGTGCTGTTGGCCTTGGCCACGCCGACGCGCCTGACGAAGTCGCGGATCGCAGCCGGCGGCACGCCGCGTCGGCGCAGGCCGGCGATGGTGGGCATGCGCGGGTCGTCCCAGCCCGACACATGGCCATCGCGCACCAGCAGGGTCAGCACGCGCTTCGACAGCACCGTGTAGGTCATGTTGAGGCGGGCGAACTCGTACTGGCGCGGGCGCGAGGGCACGGGCAGGTTCTCGATGAACCAGTCATAAAGCGGCCGGTGGTCTTCGAACTCGAGCGTGCAGATCGAATGCGTGATGTGCTCGATGGCGTCCGACTGGCCGTGTGCGAAGTCGTAGCTCGGGTAGACGCACCATTTGTCGCCGGTACGGGGGTGGGAAGCGTGCAGGATGCGGTAGAGCACCGGGTCGCGCATATTGATGTTGCCGCTGCCCATGTCGATCTTGGCCCGCAGCACGCGGGCGCCGTTGGGGAACTCGCCGGCGCGCATCCGGCGGAACAGGTCGAGGTTCGCCTTGACGGAGCGGTCCCGGAACGGGCTGTTCCTGCCGGGCTCGATGAGGGTGCCGCGGTTGGCCCGCATCTCCTCCTGGCTCTGGTCGTCCACGTAGGCCTTGCCGGCCTTGATGAGATGCTCGGCCCAGCCGTAGAGGGTCTCGAAGTAGTCCGAGGCGTGGTAGAGGTGCTTGCCCCAGTCGAAGCCCAGCCAGCGCACGTCGCGCTCGATGGCGTCGATATATTCCTGCTCCTCTTTGGTTGGGTTGGTGTCATCGAAGCGCAGGTGGCAGCGCCCGCCGAACTCCCGAGCGATGCCGAAGTTGAGGCAGATCGACTTGGCATGCCCGATGTGCAGGTAGCCGTTGGGCTCCGGCGGGAAGCGCGTCACCACCGTCTTGTGCCGGCCGGAGGCTAGGTCGTCCTGCACGATGTCGCGGATGAAGTCGTGTCCGGGCTCGCGGGTGGCTGTGTCAGCTGCCCTCATGGGTTTCGATCTCCGAAATTCGGCACGGGCTATGCCCGTGCTTTTGCGGGCCTTGCCAGTCCCTGCTTGCACCGCCTAGGGATGCCACAGCTCCGTCAAGGCTGTAGGTTGGGCAGAATTTTGCCGGCCTGCCGCCAGACGCCCGGGCCGGCGAGCGGCTGGCCGCCCTGTGTGCCAGAGCGGCGCCGCTCAGCGTTGTTGTCGTACTTGGGGTGCGTAGGCGTTGCAGCCGGAGCCCCAGGCCCGCAGGTAGGGCTTGTTGGGCGCGCTCGGGTCGCTCAGCGCCTTGTCATCCATGTCATCCATCGGACCTATGGCATCCCTCGGACCTATGGCGTGCGCAAGGTGGGCCGCGTGAGCCTGAAGCTCGTGGCCTTCGCGGACACCTTGGAGGCGCTCCCGCATGAAGTAAGGCTTCGAGGCGCTACGCCTGCGCGCTTCGGTCTCGACTTCGGCGGCCAGAGCCCCAGGGAGCCGCACCGTGATCGTTCGTGTGCACGACGTGATGGTTGCCATGAACGACACTTAATACATGCGCTTGCGCCGTGCAACACATCTGGCGGCGGCAAATACCAGCCAACGAAAATGGCTCCAACGCCGGTTAGCGCAAATGGTCAGCCGCGAGCGAACCGACCGCGGCGAAGCGACCTGGCGCTTGCCCCGCTCGGCCACCAGCAGCATGTCGCCGCTCGAGGCGTGCGAGCCGATTGGTCCAGTTTTGAAATGCCATCGCAACGTTACGTCGCGTGGGCTGACGACCCGAGTTACGTCGCGTGTGCCGATGCGGATTTCGCCGAAGTTCGGCATTTCGAGACCGGCGATCGTCCGCAGCCGCGTTGACTTGCCGCAGCCGGAGGGAGCGAGCAGTACCAGGACCTCTCCGCACGTCACGACAGGGTGATGTCGTCGACGCCCTCGCAAAAACGGCTTGGTGACGCGGAGAAAACTCGAAAGGCGCGTGCGCCATGGTCAGGCTCGCGCTGCGCGAGCGAGCCCAAACACCCGCATGCGCGCCGTGCCGATCCGCTCGGCGATCGCCGCGATGGCGCTCGCATCTGCCGCCAGCGCGGCGCGACGCGAAGCAATGCCCATGCGCATGTTGGAGGGAGCGGGCCCCCCTAGAATGGTGCGGACACGGATATTGGCGGCCGGATCTAGCGCTTGTGTCACGACGGCTTGCGGCAGGCCAAGCGGCTTGCCCAACAGTGCCTGCGACGCGGCGTCAAGGTCCTGGCTGCGCACCTGATCGGCAGTGCGCCCGTGTTCCAATGCCTCCCGTACCACCGAGGCGACAATGTTGTGAGCCGTGCGAAAGCTGAGGCCGCTTTCGCGCACGATCACGTCGGCCAGCTCGGTCGCGCTGCCGAAGCCTTTCGTCGCGGCGAGCAGCATGCGGTCGGGGTTCAGCGTCAGCCCTTGCAGGACCTCGGTCAGCAACAGGCAGATACGGCACGTGCGCTGGCACGCATCGTAGACCGGCTCGTTGATCGCGGACACGCCGTCATTAACGTCGGCAAAGGCCGTATTCTTCATGCAGGCCATGGTCGCCATCAACAAGCCCTGGGTGATTCCCGCGGCCGCTTTGATGTGCTCGAGCGCCGCCGGATTTTTCTTCTGCGGCATGATCGAGCTGACTGCAGAATGGCGGTCCGCCAGCTCGACGAAGCCGTATTCCCACGTGCTCCAGGCCTGCAGGTCGGCGGCGACGCGAGACAGCCCCGTCATGAGCGTCGCACACGCCGAGATTGCCTCCAACGCGTCGTCGCGGGAGGCCACACCGTCGTAGGCGCTGTCCAGCGGCGCCGCGAAGCCGAGCGCCTCCGACGTGAAGATGCGGTCCAGCGGAAAAGCCGTGGTGGTGAGCGCGCCCGACCCGAGCGGGCAGAGATCGGCATGCAGCAACGCACCGGTCAGCCTGCGATGGTCGCGCGCCAGCACGTCCGCCACTGCGAGCATCCAGTAGCCAAAGGTGACGGGCTGGGCGTGCTGCGCGTGCGTGTAGCCCGGCATCACCGTCTCGGCGTGGCGGTCCGCGAGGTCGAGCGTGGTCGTGCGAAGCCCAGCAAGCGCTTGCAGGTTCTCGATCAGCAGGCCACGCAAAGCCATGCGGGCGGAGCTGGTATGGAGATCGTTGCGGCTGCGCCCGGTGTGCAGCCGGCCCCCGACATCCGCCCCGAGCCGCCGTACGATCTCGCGCTCGACGTAGGAGTACATGTCCTCGGCCCGGTCATCGACGGGGATCATGTCTGGTCCGCCCTCGGCCAAGTCGAGAATACAGCCCAAGATAGCCGCGACCGCCGACTGAGCAACGATGCCTTGGCGCCCCAGCATCAGGACGTGCGCCAGGTGGATCCACATCTCGTGGTCGAAGGTGATCGCCAAAGCGCGAGCGACATTCGGGCGGTAATAGCTCTCGACCAGGCGGTCGCAGGGCGGCTCCCTCACGCGCTCGCGCAGGCCGATCTCGTTCGACATGTCAGCGCCTCAGATCGGCTAGGACGGCTCGCATCTCGTCAGCGCCCCGCTTTACGGCCTCGAGGGTGCGGTCCCCTGCAACAACGGCGCGCCGCACCACCTGTGCCGGGATGTTGCGCGCGATGATCGCGCCGATGCGGGGGCTAACCACGCCAGAGGGCGTCAGAGCGAAGACTAGAACTTGGGACAGGTGCCGGCAAGCGCGTGTCCGATCCCGACGAGTGACATCTCAAACGGTCCGGTCAAACGGTCTGGTCAAACGGTCTGGCTGGCCACGCGCGAGGTCATCGAGTTTGTGGTTTGCTGGCGACGCCGTCGTGAATGCAAAGTGTCGCCGAAGGCGAGTAGATCGAGGAGTGACCATGCAGATCGTGAGCGTGGAGGCGCAGGCGTTCGAAATTCCGCTGCGCAAGAAGTTCGCTGGCAGCGTGTATTGGATGACGACGCGCTGCACCGTGGTGACACGTATCCGGACTCTCGACGGACTGGAAGCTGAGGTCTACAACGGCGACAACCGCAGCGCCGGCCGCGAGCTGGTGCGTCTCATCCAAGACGAGATTGCACCACGCATTATCGGCGAGGACTCGACCGCCTATGAGCGCATCTGGCGCAAGGCCGCCGAAATCTCGCTGCCCAACCGTGACCGCAAGATTGCCATGGAGGCGATCGCATGCGTCGACACCGCCATCTGGGACTTGCTTGGCAAGCGCGCGAACTTGAGCGTGCGCCGCCTGCTCGGCGGATTCCGCAAGAGTATCCCGATCATCTCGATCGGCGGCTATTACCAGGACGGCAAGACGCTGCTCGATCTGGCAAAGGAGATGGAGGCGCTGAAGCGGGTCGGCATGGCGGGCTGCAAGGTGAAGGTCGGCGGCCTCTCGCCTGAACAGGATGCCGAGCGCGTAAAGGCCGCCAAAGATGGCGCCGGCGACGATTTCATCATCGCGGTCGATGCCAACCGCGGCTGGAATGGGGGCGACGCCATCCGCTTCGCGCGCCTGGTCGAGCACCTCGGGATCCGCTGGTTCGAGGAACCGTGCCACTGGTACGACGACGCCCGTATGATGGCCGAGGTACGGCGCAACACCATCATCCCGATCAACGCCGGGCAGAGTGAGTATTCGGCGCACGGCGTGCGTAGGCTAATCGATGCCGGCGCCGTCGACGTGGTGAATTTCGACGCCTCCGAGGGCGGCGGAATCACCGAATGGCGGCGAGCCGCGGCCGCTTGCGCGCTCCTGGATGTCGAGATGGCCCATCACGAGGAACCGCAGATCGCGGCCCATATGCTGGCCGGCATCCCGCACGGCACCTATGTCGAGTGTTTTGCCGACCCCGACCGCGATCCACTCTGGCCGCGCATGCTGCGCGACCCTCCGAAGATCGAGAACGGCATCCTCGAAGTCCCGGACCGCCCTGGCTTCGGCATTCAGATCGACTGGGATCAGCTTGGCCGCTACCGCATCGGCTGATCAGCCGGGTCCCACCGTTGTACTGGAATGCGTGGGGCTTTTGACGGGGAGTGGGCCTATGTTGCGAGCCCCCTCTCGGGGCTTACATATATATCAGCCGGCTGACGATTGCGCATCACAATGGGTGCTTACCGCCAACTTCCGTGAGAGTGGATGCTGTTCTCTAAGTCCGGGCCAGGGTGTCAAACGCTCCTGGTGGCGACCAAGCGCATCACGGCGATCCAGGACGCCGGTGATCGGCAAAAAGGCGGGGTCGAGGCTCGCCCCTTACGGCCTCTGGATCAGGCAACGCGCCCCCAGACGGGCAGCTCCCTCGCATCGTACGGCAGCGCCCACTGGCTTGCATTGGTCCGGTCGACGATGAGCGCGGGTAGCGAGATTTGCGCCGGCACCGTCTCGCCGCGCAGGTGGCGGAACGCGGCCTCGGTTGCGACCGCGCACATGGCCATGGCGTTGAAATCCGCGGTCGCGAGCATGCGGCCGGCGATGATGGCATCGATCGCCTCAGGGATCGCGTTCACGCCCACGATCGTCGGCGGCGGTGCGGCCTGCCCCTGCGCCGTCAGCGCATCGATGGTGCCGAGCGCCATCACATCGTTGGCGCACAGGACCCCTTCGGGAATGGGCGACGCGGAGATGAATTTCTGGAACGCCGCACGCGCGACGCCGCGCTGGTAGTCCCCAGCCAAGGAGCCTGCCAGCTCGATCGACGGGAATTCCGCAAGGGTCGCCTTGAAGCCGGTCAATCGGTGCCGGCTGGTCTCCGAAGCCGGAGAGCCCTCCAGGATCACAATCCTGCCTTTGCCGCCGAGGCTCTCGAACAGTCGGCGGGCGATAGCCTTGCCAATCGAAGTGTCATCGGAGCCGACGAAGGTGATCGGCTCGCCTGCCGTCACCGGCGTCACGAACGTGAACATGGGGATCCGAGCCGCGTTGAGGCGCAAGATTGCGTCGTTGACCCGGGTCTGGTGCACGGGCGTCAGCACCGCGGCGTCGGGACGGCTTAAGATGGCGCGGTCGATCAGAGCGATCTGCTGGGGCACGTCGTCGGGTATGTCGGGAACGTAGTGCTCCACCGCGCCTGCGAAGCGTCGCGCCACCCGTTCGGCTCCCAATCGCGCTGCAGCATAGGCGGGGTTGATCAGGTTCTTTGTGAAGACGGCCAAGCGCGGTCCCATGCGCGGTCCCGTGCGCGGTCCCATGTGCGGTCCCATGTGCGGTCCCATGTGTCCTCCCGGGCGAGCGACAGGAAATCGCATATGACCTGATCTGAGCGCACTTGCAAAGTGACGGTGTATAAAATGACGGCGTATGCAGTCCTTGCGAGGACTCCCGATGATTCGAGGGGGTCTTCGATGCAGCTTGTCCTGAGCGCGTTCGATGCGCGTTGCCGATCCCAGAGCCGAGAACGCCCGCCACGATTGCCGGGCTCAAGAGCATTCGGACGCATCGAGAGCACACGCGTGATCGACGGCAGGTCGTGACGGATGCACACACTTGCGACTTCGTCGCGCAAAGCGCTTGCCGCAGGAGCGGCGCGCAACCACCGGTGCCCTTGGCAGATCGAAAACGCGCCGCATTGCCGGCTCGACGTGTCGTTTCCGCGAGGACACTGGCGCGATCGCAAGGACAACGACCCCGCCAACATCGCCGTTCTGTGAAAGCGCGCTCTCGACGTCGCGCGCCTTGACCAGAGCAGGGGATCGCTGGGGGCAAGCTGAACCAAGCCGGATGGAATTCGTGCATGCTAAGAAGGCTCACTCAAGGGCGATAGCCCTGTAGGTGACCTCTCGCGTGCGTTCTGGCGCTCTCGCATGTGCTCAAGCATCTGCGAGATTGCCGAATGGCGGCTCTGGTGGCTAGATGATCCCAAAAGCACAGGGGGGAGACATGGACGCCCTTTATCGCGCCGCCATCTCTGCGTTGATCGCATGCGGCGCCGCGCTCGCCACCCCAGCGTGCGCGCAGGACTATCCCAAGTCGCCCGTCACCATTGTTGTCGGCTTCGCGCCCGGCAGCACGGCGGACGTCTCCGCTCGCGTCGTCGGCAACGAGATGGGAAACAAGCTCGGCCAGCGCTTTATCGTGGAGACCCGGCTGGGCGCATCTTCCAGCACCGCGGCAGCCGCCGTTGCGCGCGCGCCCAAAGACGGCTACACGCTGTTCATCGGCTCCGTCGCCAACATCGTCAACGGCGCGATGCGGTCCGACCTGTCGTTCGATTTCGCCACCGACTTCGCGCCGATCACGCTGCTGAGCTCGACGCCGACGGTGCTTGTAACGAGTACTGACCTCGGGGCGAAGAGCGTCAAAGACCTGGTCCAGCTTGCGAGGGACAAGCCCGACGCCATCCTGTTCGGCTCCTCCGGCGTCGGCAGCTCCACGCATCTGGCGCTGGAGCTCTTCAAGACGCTCACCAAGGTCAAGATCACGCACGTGCCCTACACCGGCAGCCCCGGAGTCATCACCGACCTGCTGGCCAATCGTATCCACGGCTATTTCGCTCCGGCATCGTCCGTGATGGAGCATGTGAAGGTCGGCAAGGTCGTCGCCCTGGCCGTCACCGACACCAAGCGCAGTGCCTTCTTCCCCGAGTTGCCGACCGTGGCCGAGACGGGGATCGCCGGGTTCGAGTCGACGCTCTGGTTCGGGCTGATGGCGCCCAACGGCACGCCACAACCGATCATCGACACGCTGGCGCACGCTGCCAACGAGGCGCTCAAAGCCGAGGAGGTCAAGCAGGCCTTCGA
>JAFMSC010000403.1:0-3126 GCA_017353825.1 Hyphomicrobiaceae bacterium
CACGCCATGTCGCTCCAGACCCTCCGGAGCGCTGCCGCGACTGACGCCAGGGATCCCACGCTCGGTTTCTGCCATAATATCCGGATGCGGAGGGTCTTCATCTCTGGATGCGGAAGGTCTTCCCTCCGCCTAAGGCCCAGAGGGTCTGACACCTACGCCTATCGCTTCACGGCCAGCAGCTCGACCTCGAACATCAGTGTGGAGAAGGCGGGAATGCCACTCCTTGGCGCGCCGCCGTATCCGAGGTCGGGGGGGATTACGAGCGTGCGCTTGCCGCCGACTTTCATGCCGGCCACGCCCTCGTCCCAGCCCTTGATCACCTGGCCGCGCCCGAGGGCGAACTCGAACGGCTTGCCGCGGTCGAGCGAGCTGTCGAACTTGGCCCCCTTCTGGCCATTCTGGTAGAGCCAACCGGTGTAGTGCATCACGCAGATCTGCCCGGGCTTCGCCGACGCTCCGCCGCCAACCTTGGTGTCGGCCACCTTGAGCCCTGAGGCGTAGGCCGTGAAGGACTCGAGCGCTGCGCCATCGGATTTCACCTCGGCCGCCATCGGCTCGCTGGTCGCGCTGCCGCCGCACCCGGCAAACAGCGCTGCGGCGGCGACAGTGGCGGCGGCTGCAACGGCGCGCATAGGTCCCCTCCCGGTCTTGTTAGCTGCCGGCGCTCCGGCTGCTAGACTCTTAGCGCCCGCGGCCACGGGAATCCGTGGCCCCCGAGCCGCACTCGGCCCGCGAACCGCACGGACCCGACCGTCTGTCGGAAAATCAGCTCCCGCTGCGATGAGGAAGGCGCCGCAGGCGGGCGCCGGCTGGCGCCAAGGCCATAGCATCCTCGTGACGATTGAGGAGAGCACTCGGAGCTCATCATTGTCAGAGGTCAGTATTCTCAGAGGTCGGTCCCATCGGCGGCATGTTGCGGGGGGCGCCCGCCGCGGCCACATCGGCGTCGATGTGCGTGTCCGATCGTCTCGACGCCCGGGGATCAGGCGGCGCTCGCCGCGGGCCGGCCGGGCACCAGCAGCACGGCCTCGCCTTCCAGCACCGTCTTGCCCTCCACCACGCACAGGCAGTCGAACCGGACGCGGCGCTTGGCCGGGTAGAGCTCCATGACCCGGACGCCGGCTACCACCCTGTCGCCGACCTTCACTGGCGCCCGGAAGTTGAGGGTTTGCGACACGTAGATGGCACCCGGCCCTGGCATGGCCGATCCGAACACGGCCGAGATATAGCCCGCCGTCAACATGCCGTGCGCGATGGGCTCACGGAACACCGTCTTTGCGGCGAAGTCGGCGTCCAGGTGCACGGGATTCCAGTCGCCTGTGATCTCGGCGAAAGCAAGGATGTCGGATGCGGCCACGGTCTTGGCGAGGCTCGCCTCCATGCCCAGCTCGAGGTCCTCGAAGTAGTAGAACCGTCGCCCTGCCACGTTCATACGCCAAGTGTCCTTCGGCTCCGAGCAAAATGCGCCCATGTCGCGCTGCAAAATTAGTCGCTACCAGATTGCACTGCAACAACCCCAGCTGGTGCCGCGGAGCTGGCTGGATTGCAGAAGAATCTGTTGTTTTTCCGCAACTCCTGGGCCATGCTCGGCATCTGGCCCAGCACCGCCGGCCTTCCCGCGCCGTCTGCCTCGCAATGCAGCATGCGCGTTGAGAGCCCATTTCCTAGGCAATCCGCGTCGTTGCGCCGGCCATGGGCCGGAGCTATAAGCAGGCGCTCCCGCACATCATCTGAACGTCGGCCTGCGTCAAAAGATGCTCCTTTGCCGGACTCGGAAAGGCCACCATGAGCGCCCACAAGCCCCTGATGCCCAAGGCCACAGCCGTTTGGCTGGTGGAGAACACCTCGCTGTCCTTCGAGCAGATCGCCGAGTTCTGCGGGCTGCACGTGCTGGAGGTGAAGGGCATCGCTGACGGCGACGTGGCGCACGGCATCAAGGGTCTCGACCCCATCTCCAACGGCCAGCTGACGCGCGAAGAGATCCAGCGCGCCGAGGAGGACCCCGAGCATCATCTTGTGCTGGCCGAGCGCAAGATCGACGTCCCCCAGGTCAAGAGCAAGCCCGGCCCGCGCTACACGCCGGTGTCGCGCCGCCAGGACCGACCCAATGCTGTCCTGTGGCTGCTCCGCAACCACCCCGAGTTGAAGGATAGCCAGATCATCCGCCTGGTCGGCACCACCAAGCCCACCATCGCGGCGATCCGCGACCGCACGCATTGGAACTCGGCCAGCCTCACGCCACAGGACCCGGTGGCGCTCGGCCTCTGCTCCCAGATCGACCTCGACACCGAGGTGCAGAAGGCCGCCGTCCGCCTGGAGCGCGAACGGGCCGAGCAGCGCAAGAAGCTGGAGAAGGCCGGCACCCTCCTGCCCACCTCCGAGACGGTCCCGGGTCTGGGCCCGCAGCCCGACATCAACCTCGACGCGATCCTGCCCGACACCCTGGGGCCGCCGCAACGTGCGCCGGAAGATCACGAGCCGGACACCGCCTCCGACGCAGAGCCGCACGAGCGCGACGACGAGCGCGACGAAGTGAAGAGCGAGCATACATAGCCTGGCGGCCTTGGTCGGCACGGCCGGTTGCAGATCGGGCTTGCGCGTTGGCGTCAGGCGTAGTCAGGCGCAAGAACGCCAGGTTTTGTCAGCGCGCCCCTTAGGGGGCGACGTCCGAGGCCGGATCGCCGGCGGCGCCTGCTTCCCGATGGCGGGCCAACAGGGCAACGGCGCCGCCAAGCCGGCCGCCGGCGCTGTCCAGGACCGCCCTGGCAAGATCGAGATCGCAGCCCTCGAGGAGCAACACGGCGAGCTTCACGTTGCCACCGGCGCGGGCAAGCGCATTGCGCGCTTCCCGGGCGCCATGGCCCGTCAGCCGACGCACGATGGCCTCGCGGCGGCGGGCAAGCTTGGCGTTGGAGGCCTGCACATCCACCATCAGGCCCTGGTAGACGCGGCCGAGGCGGATCATCAGCAGGGACGACAGCAGATTGAGTGCAATGCGCTGCGCGGTGCCCGCGTTCATGCGCGTTGAGCCGGCGATTGGCTCGGGGCCTGTGTCGAGAAAGATCGCGTGCTCGGCCTCGGCGAGGATCGGCGTGCCAGGGTTGTTGGCGATGCCTATGGTGAGTG
>JAFMSC010000403.1:3136-4109 GCA_017353825.1 Hyphomicrobiaceae bacterium
GCCGCGCCGCTTCGCCTCCCGCAGGCAAGCGAGCGTGAACGGCGTGGTACCGCTGGCGGCCACCGCGATCAGCGCATCGCCGAGACCCACGCCCTGCTTGGCCACCTGCTCCCTGGCGTCGGCCATCTCGTCCTCGGCCCCTTCCACGGGCTTAAGCAGTGCCTCGCGGCCGCCGGCGATTAGCAGCACCAGCCGCTCCGGCGGCCAGTTGAAGGTCGGCATCAGCTCGGCACCGTCCTGCACGGCCAGGCGCCCCGAGGTGCCGGCGCCCGCGTAGATGAGCCGGCCGCGCTCACCCAAGCGCGCCTCCATGGCTGCCACGGCGCGACCAATGGCGCCGCGCGCGGCACGCACGGCGGCCACTGCGGCGAACTGCGCCTCGATCATGGCATCGAGTGCATCTTGCGGCTCCCAGGCGTCGATGCCGGAGAACCTTGGGCTGGATCGCTCGGTCCCCGTCGTGGATCCGCCGGGGGCCGAGGACTGGGCTGCGGCCTTAACCATGGCGTTGGCCTAACACCTTCTCGTCGTTTGGATCTTTGCACGTCAGCGCATAGATAGGCTGCATCGAGCGAGGGTTGCAGGTGGGCAAACCATTACTTTTTCTGGGGGTTGACGGCGGCGGCAGCGGCTGCCGCGCGCGCCTTGCCGACGCCAGCGGCGCCATCCTCGGCGAGGGCCTTGCCGGACCCGCCAATATCCGTATCGGTCTCGACGAGAGCCTGCGGTCGGTGCTGGACGCTGCCGGCCAGTGCCTGGCCCAGGCCGGCGCGGCATGGGATGCCCCGATCGTCGCCTGCCTGGCGCTCGCAGGCGCCAGCGAGCCCAGGGAGGCACAAGCGGCACGCGCAGCCTGTGCCGGCCGCTTCCATCGCTTACGCGTTACCACCGACGCGGAGGCCGCGTGCATTGGCGCACACGGTGGAGAGGACGGCGGCGTCATCATCGTCGGCACCGGCAGCGTCGGCTGGGC
>JAFMSC010000404.1 GCA_017353825.1 Hyphomicrobiaceae bacterium
CGGCCCAGAAGCACACCACGCCGGCGCGCAAGCAGACGTGCCTCAGGAAACGCGGAACATGCTGGTTGCACGATGCCTCAAAGGCTTTCGCGGACCAGGCCCAGGCGGTTTTCCCTCGCATCGCCCATTTTCCTTCTCCCTGAATTTAAGAAACGAGTTTATTCGGAAAAGTTAATGGAACGTAAATAGGTTAAGGCACTATTAACGCAAATACATTGCCACGGGGATAATCTCCGGGCTTTTAAGAGGGAGGTGGTTTCTCGCGCGATAGTCCCAAGGCCAGAGCAGGCCAACCTTCCCGGCCTCTCCAATCGACCCGCTCAAACCGAAAAGGCAGAACCTCGGATCAGATGTGCAGGGCACGGCCGTAGGCGGCCAGTACGCTCTCGTGCATCATTTCTGACAGCGTGGGATGGGGGAAGACGGCGTGCATCAGGTCTTCCTCGGTGCTCTCCAGCTGCATGGCGATTACGAACCCCTGAATGAGCTCGGTCACCTCGGCGCCGACCATGTGTGCGCCCAGCAGTTGGCCGGTCTTGGCATCGAAGACGGTCTTCACCAGCCCCTGGTCCTCGCCCAGCGCAATGGCCTTGCCGTTACCAACGAACGGGAAGCGGCCGACCTTGATCTCGTAGCCTTTCTCCTTGGCCGCCGACTCGGTGAGCCCAACGCTGGCCACCTGCGGCTGGCAGTAGGTGCAGCCCGGCACCATGCGCTTGTCGAGTGGGTGTGGGTAGAGGCCCTTGATGGCCTCCACGCAAACGACGCCCTCGTGGCTTGCCTTGTGCGCCAGCATGGGGGGGCCCGCGACGTCCCCAATGGCGTAGATGCCCGGCACGCTGGTGCGGCCAAGGCCATCGGCGAGGATGACGCCGCGCTCGGTCTTCACACCCAGCTTGTCCAGCCCGAGCCCCTCGACGTTGCCCACCACGCCGACGGCCGAAATCACCCGCTCCGCCGTAACCGTCTCGGTGCCCTTGCCGTCGTCGATGACGGCCGTGACGCCGTTGGCGCCCTTGTCGAGCTTGGTGACCTTGGCTCCGGTTTTGATCTTCATGCCCTGCTTCTCGAAGGCCTTGCGCGCGAGGGCGGCGATCTCGGCGTCTTCCACGGGAAGGATCTGCGGCAACACCTCCACCACCGTCACCTCGCTGCCGAGCGTGCGGAAGAACGAGGCGAACTCGATGCCGATGGCGCCCGAGCCGATCACCAGGAGCGATTTGGGGATGCGGTCGGGCACCATGGCCTCGAAATAGGTCCACACCAGCTTCTTGTCGGGCTCGATGCCTGGCAGCACGCGCGGGCGCGCGCCGGTGGCAATGATGATATGCTTGGCCTGGTAGCTGCCCGCGCCGAGTGCGCCCTTGGGCGCTTCGGTCTTGGAGGGCTTCACGGTAAGCCTGCCAGGTGCGTCGATGGCGGCCTCGCCCCAGATCACCGCGACGTTGTTCTTCTTCATCAGGAAGCTCACGCCGTCGCTGAGCCGCTTTGCGACGCTGCGCGAGCGCTTGACGACGGCACCAGGGTCGAAGCCGACCTTTCCGGCCGACAGTCCGAAGCTGTCAGCATGCTCAAGATAGTTGAACACCTCGGAGGAACGCAGCAGCGCCTTGGTGGGGATGCAGCCCCAGTTGAGGCAGATGCCGCCCAGGTAGTCGCGCTCGACGACCGCCGTCCTCAGTCCGAGCTGGCTCGCCCGAATCGCGGTGACGTAGCCTCCTGGACCGGAGCCGATGACGATGATGTCGAAGCCCTGTTCGGCCATGGCTGATGCGCCCCTTGGTGTATTCGGCCCGGAATGGCAAAGCTCCAGCTGCTGCGGCCGCAGCCTCAGGTCTTAGTCAAACGGGATGCGCAGCGCTAGCCCAGTGGGCTCGTTGGGCTCAGCCCGAAGCTGCCTCGGGCTTAGACGTGGCAGCGGGCGCCGAGGTACTGGTTGAGGAGGGCATTGTAGCGGTCGACATCGGCCCTGGCTGCCGGACTGATCGGCTTGCCGGCGTTCTGTCGCTCGACACTGCTCTGCACGCCCCTGCCGAGCAGCCGGTTCAGCTCCTGCTGGATCGAACCGCACGTCTCGCCGAACGCGAGGGGCGTGGCTCCAGGGTCACCGAAATTGTTGCCGTCGCATCCTGCCAGCAGCAGGCTACTCGCGCCCAGCATCGCCAGCCACGTCAACGTCGCGCGCGCCACGCCTATCCCTCCTTGCCACCCTTCGCCGTGCGCCGAAGCGCACCGGCGAACCGGACAAACATACAGGGCAATCAATCACCTGCAAGCGGTGTGGCAATCAGGTATCTCACCTACGCCCACGCGCGGTGGCGGCGGTGCGTGCCAGTGTCCCATGACGCGAACGCCGGGTTGGTGGTGTCCGCCCCGGCCGCGCAGGCAGCCGCCTCCTCCCCCTGGGGGCGAGTGTCCTCCTCTGCGCGCCTACGCCAAGCCAACTCAAGGCGCGCACCACGCTCGGCGCGCACGATATCACTGCGGAGGGGAGGCGCTCGCCTTGGTCACAGCCTTCACCGCCTTCTTCGGCGCAGCCTTCTGTGCCGGCTCTTCCGTTGGCATCGTTTCAGCCGCGGCCGTGGTAGGTTTCGGCGTGACCGTCGAGCAGCGGGCCTGGAACTCGGAGTTTGCCTTGTTGAGCTGGTCGGCCTTGGCGAGGTCCGCCTGGGTCATCTTGTAGCGCTTGGCGGCGGCCTTCTCAATCTTGTCCTGGATGCCCTCCTTGCGCAGCGTCTCGATGCGCGCGATCAGCGTGACACAAACCGGATCGGACTTCTCTGCCGTCTGCTGCCCCGTGAGCGACCCGGTGGTGAAAATGCTGCCCTCGCTCCCATCTACCGCGCACCCGGCAAGCATGACGCCCGCGAGTACGAGTGCCTGCGACGAGGCACGCTTGAAGATTGGCATGAAGTGGACCCCCGAGGATGTTTGCTTTCGACTCGTGCGACGCGGTGCGCTTACTTGTCGTGCTTGATTCCGTACGACTCTTAGGTCCGATTTTGGGCACCGGCAAGCAATGGCAGGCACCCGGAGGTTCGCCCCCGAGGAGGGCGGGGCTGATTCTGTGGAAAGTGGCAGCGGCGCCACGGCCGCGGCCGCGCTGCGCGCATGGGAGATGCAACTAGACCAGCATCCGCACCGGGTCCTCGATTAATACCTTGAAAGCATTGAGGAGTTCGGCACCAACCGCCCCGTCGACGACCCGGTGATCGCAGGACATCGTGCACGTGATCAGCGTGGCCACCTCAACCTTGTCGCCGGCTACGACCGCCCGCTTCTCGCCGGTGCCGATGGCCAGGATGGTGGCGTGCGGAGGGTTGATGACCGCATCGAAGCTCTTGATGCCGTACATGCCGAGATTGGAGATCGACGTGGTGCCGCCCTGGTACTCATGCGGCGCCAGGCGGCGCCTGCGGGCGCGCTCGGCGAGGTCGCGCATCTCGTTGGAAATCTCCGACAGCGACTTCAGTTCGGCATGCCGGATGACGGGCGTGAACAGGCCGCCCTCGATGGCCACGGCCACGCCGATGTCGCAGTACTTGTGGCGCAGCGTGCCGCCTTCGGTCCACGTTACGTTGGCGGCGGGTACCTGAGCCAGCGCCAGCGCCAGCGCCTTGATAATGAAATCGTTGACGGAGAGCTTGTAGGCGCGCGGCCCGTCCTTAGGCGCGGCAGCGTTCATGCGCTCGCGCGCCCGCAACAGCTCGTCGATGCGGCAGTCGACCGCGAGGCGGTAATGCGGGATGGTCTGCTTCGACAGGGTGAGGCGCTGAGCGATGACCCTGCGCATATTGTCGTGCGGAACGAGCTCGTAGGAACCCTTCTCGTAGAGCGCCAGGACCTGGGCGTCCGCCATCAGGGGAGGCGCGCCGGTGCCCGGCCGCGCCAGCGCCATTCCTCCTGCGGCGCCGGTGCGGGCCCTGCTGGCCGCGGCCTCCACATCGCTCTTGACGATGCGACTGCGCGGGCCGGAGCCGGCAACAGCCGAAAGCTCGATCCCGGCTTGTCTGGCGAGCCGCCGCGCCAGCGGCGAGGCAAAGATGCGCGCGTCGGGTCCGTTGCCGGCCTTTGGCGCGAGGGTTGATTGCGGCGCGTGAGG
>JAFMSC010000405.1 GCA_017353825.1 Hyphomicrobiaceae bacterium
GGTGTGCGCCTCGATCTGCGGGAACTCGGCAGCGGTCAGCTCCTCACTGTCGCTCAGCACCACGGCGCGGAACATGGCGTTCTCCAGCTGGCGCACATTGCCCGGCCAGGAATGGCGCGTAAGCAGCTTGAGCGCCTCTGCGCTGATGCGCCTCACGCGGCGGCCTCCCTCGGCCGCGAAGCGAGCCAGGAAGTGACGCGCCAGCTCAGGCACGTCCTCGGGGCGTTCGCGCAAGGGTGGCACCCAGATCGGGAACGCGTTGAGGCGGTAGTAGAGGTCCTCGCGGAATCTGCCCTCGTGCACGAGCTTGAGCACATCGCGGTTGGTCGCCGAGATCAGGCGGAAGCTGACCTTGATGGGCCGCCGGGCGCCAACCGGATCGATTTCGCCATCGTGCAGGGCACGCAGGAGCTTCACTTGCGCCTCCAGGGGCAGCTCGCCGATCTCGTCGAGGAACAGCGTGCCGCCATCGGCCTCCTGGAACTTGCCCACGCGCTTGTCGACGGCGCCGGTGAAGGCTCCCTTCTCGTGGCCGAACAGGATGCTCTCGACCAGCCTGTCGGGAATGGCGCCGCAGTTGACGACGACGAATGGCTTTGAGCGGCGCTCGCTCTCGCCCTGGATGGCGTGGGCGATCAGCTCCTTGCCGACGCCGCTCTCGCCCTCGATCAGGACCGGGATGGTGGAGGCGGCGGCGCGGCGCGCGAGCGCCACCACCCGTTGCATGGCCTCGGCGCGCAAGACAAGGTCGCCGAAGTTGAGCACGCCATCGGGGTTGGCCATAGCTTGCGGAACTCGTGTCTACGCTACCAATAGGCTACTGAAACTCCAGACCGCTCGCGCGCATTCCACTCGGTGCGCCGCGCGACCTCCCGCCGGCCGCCCAGACTGCCCCAATTGAGTAAATGCATCCTTTAACCTGGGCTTGCTTTCACCGCCGCATTGGGTTGACTTGGCCCGCGCCACACAAGGAGGATCGACAAGGAGGATCGGATGAGCGCAACGAACGAGCAGAGCCTGCGGCAGCCGGCTGCCCCTCAACCGGCGGATTTGGGCCCCATGCCGGTCTGGGACCTGCGCGACCTCTATCCAGGCCCGCAGTCCGATGCCGTCCGGGCCGACCTTGCCAAGGCCGCGGTCGAGGCCAAGCGCATCAAGGAGCGCTACGAGGGCAAGCTCGCCGCGCTGGCCAAACAGGGCGCACCACTCGGCAAGGCGATTGCCGCGTACGAGGCGCTTACCGACACGCTAGGCAAGCTCGGCGCTTATGCGGGGCTGCTCTATGCGTCGAACCGCAGCGACCCCGAACACGCACGCTTCTACGGCAACATCCAGGAGCAGCTGACGGCCATCACGACTGATCTCCTGTTCTTCGAGCTGGAGATCAACCGCATGGAGGACGCGGAGCTGGCACAGGCGCTGACCGTGCCGGCCGTGGCCCGCTACAAGCCCTGGCTCGATGACCTGCGCAAGGAGAAGCCCTACCAACTGGAGGAACGACTGGAGCGCCTTTTCCATGAGAAGTCGCTCACCGCCTACGGCGCCTGGAACCGGCTGTTCGATGAAACCATGGCGGGGCTCCGCTTCCAGGTGAAGGGCGAGCCGGCACCGCTGCCGATCGAGCCCACCCTGAGCCTCATGATGCACGCCGATGGCGCGCGGCGCCAGGCGGCGGCGGTGGCTCTCTTCGAGGTGTTCAAGGACAACATCCGCCTGTTCGCTCTCATCACCAACACTCTCGCCAAGGACAAGGAGATCTCCGACCGCTGGCGCGGCTTTAAGGACGTTGCCGACAGCCGCCATCTTGCCAACCGCGTTGAGCGCCCCGTGGTGGAGGCTCTGGTGGGCGCCGTGCGCGAGGCCTATCCGGCCACGGCGCACCGCTACTACGCCTTGAAGGCCAAGTGGCTCGGCAAGCCCAAGCTCGCTTACTGGGACCGCAACGCGCCATTGCCCAACCAGCCGCAGCGTACCGTAACATGGGCCGAGGCACGCGCCACGGTGCTCAAGGCCTACGGGGCGTTCGAGCCGAGGATGGCCGCCATCGCTGCGCGCTTCTTCGAACGCAATTGGATCGACGCACCGGTGCGGGCGGGCAAGTCGCCCGGCGCCTTCTCCCACCCGACGGTGCCGTCCGTGCACCCCTACATCCTGATGAACTACCAGGGCAAGCCGCGCGATGTAATGACGCTCGCGCATGAGCTGGGCCACGGCGTGCACCAAACCTTGGCCGCCCCGCTCGGGCCTCTGCTGGCCCAGACGCCGCTGACGCTGGCCGAGACGGCCTCCGTGTTCGGGGAGATGCTGACGTTCCGGGCACTGCTCGCAGCCGCCACGGACGCCGAGGAGCGCAAGGCGCTGCTGGCGCAGAAGGCGGAGGACATGATCAACACCGTGGTGCGTCAGATCGCGTTCTATTCATTCGAGCGGCGCCTGCATGAGGAGCGCCGGGCGGGCGAGCTTTCGGCCGAGCGCATCGGCCAGATCTGGCTCGAGGTGCAGGGCGAAAGCCTGGGGCCAGCCATCGAGCTTGGGGCGGGGTACGAGACCTACTGGTGCTACGTGCCGCATTTCATCCACTCGCCGTTCTACGTCTACGCCTACGCGTTCGGCGACTGCCTGGTGAACTCGCTCTACAGCCTCTATCAGGACGCCCACCCCGGATTCGTCGGCAAGTACCTCGCCATGCTGGAGGCGGGCGGCTCCAAGCACCATTCCGAGCTCTTGGCGCCGTTCGGCCTCGACGCCACCCAGCGCACCTTCTGGCAGAAGGGCCTCAAGGTGCTCGAAGGCATGATCGAGGAGCTGGAGGCGATGTAGGTTGGGGTCTACGCATCGCTTGACCACCTTGACGGACCCAAAAGACTGCGCCCCACGACCATCGCGTTCAAGTCGCGCCTGGCCGTCGATGAGTTCGGGAGTTCCTCGGAGTTCCCGGGAGTTCCTGGCGTGACCGCGCGCCCGCCGGAGGGAAACTACGAGCGCATCGACGGGCGGTCGTCATGCACGAGGCGCAGAAGAGCGAACACTTTAAGGTCAAGCGTCAGGTGGCGATCGCGCCGCGCGAGGCCATCATGAAGGCCGGCCCTGGCTGCGGCGCCCAACGCCGGTGCGCAAGAATTGTGCGGGGAGAGGTCGGCTATTGGCGGGCCGCAGCGGCCTTCTTGGCCCTTGCCCTGCCGGCCAGCTTCTTCAGGCGCTGGCGCGCTGCCAGCGTGTTGCCCTGGATGCGGCTGACCTTGGCGCGCGGCATGGCGCGGCGCTTTTTCTTTTTCTGCTTCTCGATATTGCGCGCTGAGCGGACGGCCATGTCGAACTCCTGTCGGGGTCAAGCCCCCTTCTGAACACCTCTGCGGAATAACCCGACCGTGGCGCGGGGAGTCTGACCCCGGGCGCGCCACCGTGGCGCCGGTGTAAGTGGCCGGCGCCCCGAGGACAACCCCCAACGCAACGCGCCTCACGCTGCCCGCACCATCACGCGCAGCGGCATGCCGCCCTTGGGGCGCAGCGTGACTCGGCTCAAGGGCTCCGGGAGGTGCCGGCCGTCCCACTCGAAGTCGGCCCGCCGGATGAGCGTGGTCAGGATCGCCATGGCCTCCATCATGGCGAACGAGGCGCCGATGCAGGTGCGCGGACCGAAACCAAAGGGCATAAACTGCGTGCGGGCGATCTTGCTCCTGTGCTCGGGCGCGAACCGGTCCGGATCGAAGCGGTCGGGATCGACCCACAGCCGATGGTGCCGGTGCACGGCGAACACCGGGATCACGACGAGCGCCCCCGCGGGGACCGTGTGGTCCCCGAGCCCAGTCGTAGACGCCGCCTGTCGCGTCATGAAGGGCGCGGGCGGATAGAGCCGCATCGCCTCCTCCAGCAGCGCCTTCGTCAACGTGAGCCGGTCGAGGTGTTCTGCGCCCACCGGGCCGTCGCCGGCCACCGCCAACACCTCGCCGCGCAAACGCTGCTGCCAGTCGGGCGCGCGCGCCAACAGATAAAGCGTCCACGTCAGCGCCTTGGCGGTGGTCTCATGGCCGGCGGCGAGGAATGTGATGAGATTGTCAATCAGCTGCTTCTCTGACATGGGCGCGCCCGTCTCCGGGTCCTG
>JAFMSC010000084.1 GCA_017353825.1 Hyphomicrobiaceae bacterium
TCGGGCCGCCGCCGCCATGGGGGACGGCGCCACCGCCGCCGCCGCGATCGACCGCTACCTCGCAACCGGGCAATGGCGCGCGCCTGGCTGACGGCGGTGTGCCGTCCGCCAGGCTTCGCGCATGCGCGTTCCGAGACCTGAATGGTTGCGTCGCGCATTCATTGGCTCTAGCGATAATCTCCGACCGGCCGCTGCTGTTCGCACGGAGCCAGCATGACGCCAACATCGCCGACGGACGAACAGGGACTTGACCAGTCGGAGGAATTGGACCTCGGCCTGCTCGCGGATTTTGTGGGGCCGAAAGTCCGCCTCCTGTGGAACCTCCTGAGCACACGCATGGCCGAGGCTCTGGAACCCTACGGACTGCGTCCCGGCGAGTTCTCCACCCTCGCGCTCATCTCGGCCAACCCTGGGTGCTCGCAGAAGCAGCTGGCCCACCGGCTCGGTATGGACAAGTCGGCCGTGGTCGCCATCATCCACGACCTGGAATGGCAGGGGCTCGCCACGCGTGTGCGGCATACGCAGGACCGGCGCTTCCACGCACTCAAGCTCACGCCCAAGGGCCAGGCGCTCCTGCAACGGACGCTTGCGCCTGCCTCCCGGCCAGGACGGCCGATCCGCGAGGCCCTCTCGCCGCGCGAGCTGGAGCAGCTCTTGTCGCTGCTCGATCGCGCCTGGCGCGCGCTGTTGGCAGCCGACTGAAGCGCCAGGTCCCACTGGCAATCCGCGGGCGTGCTGATCGCGAGCCCTGCAGGCGGCGGAGCATGCCCGGCCGTTCAGACCATGCTCTGGGCGGGATGCGGCAGCCTGTCGCCCGTGGCTGCCTGGGTTCGTTGACGGGCCGGTTACGATCTCGGTCGAGCACGCCTCCCCGCGTGCTGGCACCCGCATTGGGCGCCCGTGGGCGTCGGTTTCAGTCGCGCGCATACTTGGGCGGGCGGCAGACTCGCGCCTTCACGTTTTCTCGACACGCGGGAGCCGCGGCCGGTGCCACGCATTTAGCTATGGGGCACCCATGCAGTAGCAAAGGGAGAGAAGGATGCGGGTAAAGCCAATCTCTGTCGGTGCGACCACCGTTCTTTCGCTTGGTCTGCTGGTAGGCGCCGCGCAGGCCGCGCCACTTGGCGGAGGTCCCGCAAGCGCGGAAGCCAACACCACGTCCTCGGCCGTGCAGAAGGTCGACGATCGTCGCTGTTGGTTCGTGGACGGCGTGCGCCACTGCCGCTGGTACCCAGAGCCCTATCGCTACGGCTATTATGACGACGACGACGATTACGGGCCCGGTTACGGCTACGGCCCCGGTATCGGCTTTTCCTTTGGCGGCGGAGGCGGCCACTTCCGCGGAGGTGGTTTCCATGGCGGTGTCGGCGGCCACGGCCACCGCTGAAGCGTGGACCCTGTCGGGGCCGCCCTCCAAAGGGCGGCCCCTTTCGCGGCCTCAAATGGGTGGGCCCCTGTTGCGGCCTCAACGGTGCGGCAAACTTCTGTGAGCGTTATCAAAGGCCATGCGGATGGTCGGTGCCGAGCCGACCGTCGTCGGGAACCGGTGCGACGGCGATCGCAAAGACGCCTGAGGCTGCGCGCACCCAGATAAGCTCCCGCGCGGGACAATCCGCTTTCTCGGTATCGCCCCCAAGCGAAGGGCAGGCTCGCCTAGGCGCGCCTGCCTTTTCCCTTTCGTTGGCGTTGTCAGCCGTCAGCGCCGGCCTCTACAATTGCGGACCACGGTCATGCGAACAATCGTGCAACGCAAAGCGAGGAGCCGATGCCACCACCTTCAGCGGCGCTTGAGAGGATTCGCGGATTTCATGCCGATCTGACGGATATCCGCCGCGACCTGCATGCCAACCCGGAGCTCGGAATGGAGGTAGATCGGACGGCCCACGTGGTGGCGAGCCGCCTGCAAGGATGGGGCATCGAGGTGCATCGCAACGTTGGCGGAACAGGGGTCGTCGGCGTCCTGCGCAAGGGCAACGGGCCGCGCTCGATCGGGCTGCGCGCCGACATGGACGCCCTGCCGATCCACGAGGCGACCCAACGCGCCTATGGCAGCCGCACCGCGGGCCGCATGCATGCTTGCGGACACGACGGCCACACAACAATGCTGCTGGGCGCGGCGCGCTACCTGGCAGAAGCGGGCGACTTCAACGGCACGGTGCACTTCATTTTCCAGCCGGGCGAGGAAGGAGCCGGAGGCGCGCTCGCCATGCTCAAGGACGGGCTGCTCGAACGCTTCCCCTGCGACGCCCTCTTCGGCATGCACAACCGCCCCGGCGCGCCGGTCGGCCATTTCTCGATCACGCCGGGAACGGCCATGGCCGGCGGGGCCTTCTTCGACATCGAGGTGACGGGCAAAGGCGGGCACGGCGCACGGCCCGAGATCGCGGTCGATCCGGTGCTGGCGGCCTGCCATATCGGCGCGGCGGTGCAATCGATCGTCGCGCGCAACATCCCGCCCTCCGACATGGCGGTGGTGAGCATCACACGAATCGCGGCCGGTGACGCCTACAACGTCATACCACAGAGTGCACACTTGGCTGGCACAGCGCGCACCATGAAGCGCGAGACCATGGCGACCATCGAGACCGCGCTGCGGCGTGTTGCCACTGGCATCGCATCGGGGCTTGGGGCCAGCGCCGAGGTGGACTTCCGCGTGCTGTTTGCCCCGCTCGTCAACGGCGCCGAGGCGACGCAGGAGTTTGCCGATGCGGCAGCCGAGCTGGTGGGAGAAGGCAACGTCGACCGCAACAAGCCGCCTGTCTCGGCGTCGGAGGACTTCAGCTTCATGCTGGAGCAGGTGGCGGGCGCCTACATCAATCTCGGCAACGGTGAGACGAGCGCGCCGGTGCACAACCCGCACTACGACTTCAACGACGAGGCGCTGCCTTACGGCGCGGCCCTGTTCGCACGCATCGTGGAACGCAAGCTGATGCGCGAACCCGGCTTATCATGAGCCCGCTCGGCGCTCTGGCAAACCAGCGGTCGGGGGGCAGAACCCTGGCGCCAGCGCTGGCGCAGAAATGAGCCGCTGGAGGCAAGGGCTCCGACCCCGATCCAAATTAGCGCTCCCGCGGATCGAGGGCGTCGCGCAGGCCGTCGCCCACGAGGTTGAAGGAGAGCACGGCCAGGAAGATGGCGAGCCCCGGCCAGAGCGCCATCCATACGGCGTTGGTGAGGAAGCGCTGCGCGGTGTTGAGCATCGAGCCCCACGACGGCGCCGGCGGCTGCTGGCCGAGGCCTAGGAACGAGAGGCTGGCCTCGGCGATGATGGCGGTGGCGATGGAGATGGTCGCCTGCACGATCAGCGCCGGCAGGATGTTGGGCAGGATGTGTTTCACGGCGATGCGTATCGGCGGATTGCCCACGGCGCGCGCCGCCTCCACGTAGTCCTCCACCTTGACCGCCAGCACTTGGCCGCGCGTCAGGCGCACGAACACGGGCGTGGTGGTGAGGCCAATGGCGATCATGGCGTTCTGCAGTGAGGGTCCGAGGAATGCCGCCAGCGCGATGGCCAGGATCAGGAACGGGCAGGCCAGCATGGCATCTGTGATGCGGCCGATGACGGCGTCGGTCCAGCGGCCACCGTAGCCGGCCAGCAACCCGATGGGCACGCCGAGCGCCAAGGCGATGGAGACCGAGACTCCGCCCGCCAGCAGCGAGGCGCGGGCGCCGAACACCACGCGTGAGAACACGTCGCGCCCGGATTCGTCCGTGCCGAACCAGTGCCGCAGCGAAGGCGGCTTGCGGATGGAGGTCCAGCTCTGTTGGGCCGGATCGTAGTGGGCAATCAGCGGCGCGAAGACTGCCACTAGCACGAACAACACGATGATCACGAGCCCGAGCACCGCGCTCTTGCGCTTGACGAGGCGTCGCCACGCCCGCGCGCTGGGGCTCTCGTGCGCGGGCTCGATGAGAAGGGGCTCCGACAGCGCCGCCACGGCTAGCTCCTGAGCCTCGGGTTGATGAGTACGTAGGCCACATCGGCCACCAGGTTGAGGAGGATGTAGGTGGTGGCCGTGATCAGCGTCACGCCCTGCACGACCGCGTAGTCGCGGTTGAAGACGCTGTCGACGATCAGTTTGCCAAAGCCCGGAATCGAGAACACCTGCTCGGTCAGTACGGCGCCCGACAGCAGCGTGCCGAGCTCCAGCGCGCCGAGCGTCACCACCGGCGTCAGGGCATTGCGGAGCGCGTGCTTGAGTACGACGCGCCGCTCGGCCAGGCCCTTGGCGCGGGCAGTCCGCACGTAATCGCTGCCCATGGCCTGCAGCATGGCGCTGCGGGTGTGGCGCATGAGCACGGCCGCGAACGAGTTGCCGAGTACGAAGGCCGGCAGAAGGGTGGTCTTGAGCGACATCCACGGGTCATCGAGGAACCCGACATAGCCCGAAGCCGGCAGCCAGTTGAGGTGCACGGCGAACAGAAAGATGAGCATGATGCCCAGCCAGAAGTTCGGCGTCGAGATGCCCCATAGCGCTATCACGTTGACCGCGTAGTCCACCGCTGTGTCACGCTTGACCGCGGAGATGACCCCCGCGGTTACACCGATGGTGAGTGAGAATGCGATGGCCATCAGGGCCAGTTGGAGGGTGACCGGGAACTTCTGCGTGATCAGGGTGATGACTGGCTCTTTGAGGCGCATCGACTCCCCGAGGTTGCCGGACAGAACACCGCCCACCCAGTAAAGGTATTGCACGTGGAGGGGCTGATCGAGGCGGTACTGCTTGCGAACCTGCTCGAGCACGGCGGGATCACGCTCCTCGCCGGCCATGGCGAGGGCGGGATCGCCGGGCAGGAGCTGCTGCAGGCCGAAGATGATCACCGACACGAAGAACAGCGTCGGAACGAGCTGCAGCAGGCGTCTGCCGAGGAATCGAAGCATCGCAGAATCGCCGCTTGCGCCTCTCCCCTCCCCGCTCGCCCGTCACAGGGCCGCAGGCACCCCGCAGTTCATGGTCTCAGCCGGGCGCCGCTGAGCCTGATAAGGCCGTCGGGCAGCTGCTGGTAGCCGTCGAGGTTGGCCGAGTGCGCGATGATCATCAGCCGGTGATAGAGGTAGACGACCGAGCCTTCCGTCAGCAGCTTCTCGGCCGCCTTCTCGTACGCCGCCTTGCGGTCCGCGAGCGAGCCCTTGGTGCGCGCCTCCTCGAGCCACTTGTCGACGTCGGCGTTGCTGTAGCCGCCGTAGTTCTGGGGTGCCTTGGTCTTGTGGAAGATATAGACGTTGCCGTCGGGATCGACACGGCCAGACCAGGCAAGCATGTAGGCCTGGTAGCGGCCCTCCTCAGCCTCCTTGAGCGAGGTCGCGAACTCCGTCACGCGGATCTTAATGTCGAAGCCCGCCTCGCCGGCCATGGCCTGGACGATCTCGGCCACCTGCCGCGTCTCGGGGTTGTTCGGGACCATGAAGTCTATGGTGAGCGGCGTCGTCACGCCGGCGGCCTTCAACAGCTCCCGCGCCTTGGCGACGTCGCGCTTGGGCACTGGGAACTTGCTCTGATAGTAGGGATTGTTGGGGCTCACCCACTGGTTGCCCGGCAGGAACTCGCCGTTGAAGGCGACCTTGGTGATGGCCTCTCGATCCAGCGACAGGCTGAAGGCCTGGATGACGCGCGGGTCCTTGCCGAAGGCGGTCTTGCCGGCCTCACTCTTGCCGATGTTGACGGTGATGCCCTGGTAGCCGAGCTCCGGCACCGTTGCCACCTTGAGCTTCGCATCGGCCCTGATCTGCGGCAGGTCCGTGGCTAGCGCCCGCTCGATCATCTCCAGGCTGCCGGACTTCAGGTTGGCGAGGCGCACCGTCGACTCGGTGATGGGGCGGAAGACGACGCGGTCGATATGGATGTTGGCGGCGTTCCAGTACTCGGCGAACTTCTCCAGCACGATCCGGTCCTGTTGCACGCGCTCGACGAACTTGAACGGGCCGGCGCAGATGGGCTTCAGGCCGAACTTGTCGCCCGACTCCTTGGCCGCCTTGGGTGACACGATCATGCCGGCGCGGTCCGTGAGCTGGGCGATGAGCGGCGAGAACGGCGCCTTGAGGTGCAGCCGCACGGTCAGTGGATCGACAGCCTCGATGCTCTCGACGGCCGCGAGCTCCGGCTTGCGGAACGAGCCCTGCATGGTCATGTGCCGTTCCAGGCTCGCCCTGACGGCCTCCCCATCCATGACCTCGCCATCGTGGAATTTGACGCCGGACCGCAGCTTGATAGTGACCGTCTTGCCGTCGGGGGAAGTCTCGTGCGAGAGCGCCAGCTGCGGGACGATGTTGATGTTCTGGTCGATGTCGAACAACTTGTCGCACAGCGAGGCGAACACGATGCGGCCGACATAGGTGCGCGCCAGTGTCGGATCGAGCACGTCCGGATCCTCCGCCAGGCCGATGCGCAGCGTCGTCTCAGCCGTCGCCGCCGAGCCGGTCAGCAAAGCGGCCGCCATCGCCGCCCCGACGAGACCATACCGTTTCATGGATCGCACTCTCCGAGCTGGCCCCCCGCAGGGCATGTCAGTCCTGTCCCCTGGCGTCGAATGCACGAAACAAACGCTGCAGGCTCTCTGAATATTCCGGTCCCACGGCGGGTGTCGGCGGGCTCGATGAAACTATGTCGTGCCACAGATGGCAAGCGACGGGATGCGCATCATCGGCGACCAGCTCAGGCCGTGTGCGTTTGCAAATTTCTTGCGCATGGACGCAGCGCGGATTGAGGTGGCAGCCCCTCGGCGGATCAAGCGGGCTGGGCGGGTCGCCGGCCAGCACACGCCGCTGGCTGCGCTCACCTGTGGAGGGTATCGGCACGGCCGACAGCAACGCCTGCGTGTAGGGATGGCGCGGCGCCGAGAACAGCCGATCGCGCGTCGCCATCTCGACGATGCGCCCGAGGTACATGACCGCGACGTGGGTGGCGATGTGCTTCACCACCGCGAGGTCGTGGCTGATGAAGAGGTAGGCGAGCCCCAGGCGTTGCTGCAAATCCTTCAACAGGTTCAGGATCTGGCTGCGGATGGAGACGTCGAGCGCCGACACGGGCTCGTCGCACACGATGAGCTTCGGGTCCACGGTCAGGGCCCGGGCGATGGCCAGGCGCTGGCGCTGGCCGCCGGAGAACTCGTGGGGGTAGCGGTCGGCGTGCTCGCGCCTGAGCCCCACCACCCCCAGCAGCTCCGCCACACGCTCGCGGCGGCTTGCGAGCGACAGGTCGGTATGGAGGAGCAGCGGTTCGGCCAGCATCTCGCCCACCGTCATGCGCGGATTGAGAGAACTGTACGGATCCTGGAAGATCAACTGCGCCCCCGCCCGCGACCGCCGCAGCTGGAGCGCGGAGAGGGCGGCGAGATCCCGGCCATCGAAGCGAACCGTACCGCTGGTCGGCTCGATAAGGCGTAGAGCGAGCCGGCCTGTGGTCGACTTGCCGCAGCCGGACTCACCCACCAGCGCCAGCGTCTCGCCGGTATCGACCGTGAACGATACGCCGTCGACGGCGCGCACAACGGCCGTGGGCGTTCCCAGCAGCGAGCGCCGCACCACGAAATGCTTGGAGACGTTCTCGAGGGCGAGCAGCGGTGCGCTCATGCCACCAAGGCCTCGAGCGGCACCTTCCAGCAGCGCGACAGGTGCCCCTCGCCTATACCCTCACCGCCCCCCTGGCCGACCTCGGCGAGCGGTGGCGTTTCAGTGCGGCAGCGAGCATCGGCGAAAGGGCAGCGGGCAGCGAAGCGGCAGCCGGCGAGCGGCCCGGCGAGGTTTGGCACGCTGCCAGCGATGGTCGCCAGCCGCGAGCGCTGTGCGCTGAGGAGCGGGATCGAGCCCAGCAGGCCCACCGTGTAGGGGTGCTGCGGAGCGCTGAGTAGGCGAGCCGAGGGCGCCTGCTCGACGATCTCGCCCGCGTACATGACGGCTACGTCGTCACAGGTTTCGGCGACCACGCCGAGATCGTGGGTGATGAGGATGATGCCCGTACCGGACTCCTGCCGCAGCTGCATGAGGAGCTCGAGGATTTGCGCCTGGATGGTAACATCGAGCGCCGTCGTCGGCTCGTCGGCGATCAAGAGAGCCGGCGCACAGGCCAGCGCCATGGCAATCATGACCCGCTGGCGCATGCCGCCCGACAGCTTGTGGGGGTACTCGTCCATCCGCTCCCGCGGCGAGGGAATTCTCACACGCTCCAGCATCTCAATGGCGCCAGCGCGGGCCGCACTGGCTGACAGCCCACGATGGCAAATGAGCGCCTCGCCGATCTGGTCACCGACGGTAAAGCTGGGATTGAGCGAGGTCATCGGCTCCTGGAAGATCATGGCCAGGCGGTTGCCGCGCAGGTCTCGCATGCGCCGCTCGCTCAGGGCCCAGAGGTCCTGCCCTTCGAACAGCACCGAGCCCGACACGCGCGCCCCGACCTTCGGCAGCAGACGCATGATGGACAGCGCGGTGACGCTCTTGCCGCAGCCGGACTCGCCCACAAGGCCGAGGGTGCGCCCCGGCATCAGGGCGAAGCTGACGCCGCTGACGGCCACCGTTTCCCTGCCGCGGTCGCCCTCGAAGACGACACGCAGGTCCGAGACGGCCAGAAGCGGGAGAGGGCTCACGCGTAGCCCTCCGCGATGGAGCGCGCGACGCGCGCCTCCAGCTCGCCGCGGTCGAGGACGCCCGACGGGTTGTCCCGGCTCGGCATCTGCCTACGGAAATGCACCCAGCGCTGGCGCGCGATGTCGGCCAGGCGGGCAAGCTCGGCGAGCGGGTCGCCGTGGTCGTCCACGCGCAGGTCGTAGAGCGGGTAGTCCTCGCCGTCGTGGATGAGCAACGCCGCCGACTGTCGGCCGCGCATATCACCGCCCGCCGCCTCGCCCGCCATTAGCGCACCGATGAGGCGCTGTGCAAAGGGGAGATCGGAGTGCGCCTGGTAGGCTTGTGCCGTCGCTTGGAGCACCCCCGCCCCGGCCAGCATGTTGCCGGCGACGGAGAAGGTCGAGTGCAATTGATGCCCGCACCAGTCGATGCAGGCCGCGCCCGTATAGGCCGCGAAGCGGTGGTGGCGGTCCATGAGATGGAGCTGGCGGTGGTGGCGGCCGGCATCTTCGGCAGTCAGTCGTGCCACCGCATCGTCGGCGGCGGATCCCTTCTCCAGCAGCGCCAGGCCCTTCGCTCCGTAGTACGGGTTCATGAGCGCCTGTGAGGCAATCGCGCCAACGCCGGTCCTGATGTTGGGAACGAGGGCGCCGACGGCAAAGAACTTGGTCGCGACGGCAATACCGACCCGGTCCGTCTTTTCGTCACGTGCAATGATCGACCAAGTCATCGATGGTGCGCCAATGCTCCCTGGCAACGGGCGCGCCCCCGCGGGCGGGGTCGGCGCAAAAGAGCTGGGCGGATTTGACGGGGCTCGTCAATGCGGGAGTTAGGGCAGCACGGACTTGTGTTCGACCGTCCGCCGCAGTTGAGAAGGTCCAGGGCTTGGGCGAGGATAGGCTCCTGCAATCGTTTGTGGCAAAGGGGGAGGCCCCATGGCACCGCGTATCGGCTGCGTCAACCCTGCGACGATCAAGGACGAGGCGATGTTGGCGGAGCTCGACCGCTGTCGCCGGGCGGGCACGCCAGGCCCGAGAGCCAGGCCATCCGCGCGCATGTGCCTGCGGGGTTCTGCGCCAGCACCTGGCGGGACGTGTTCCACCAGGGCGTGGCCGATCACAACATCAAGGACCCTGCCGGGCCTACCTCTCGGGCTCGGTGCTGGGCGAGTTCGGCGGCCACCAGCGCTCCATGAAATCCGCCAAGGCCGGGCTCAGCGAGGATGACGACCGCGAGCTCCTCGATGTCGAGGCCCCACCCGCTACGGCGACCGGCAGAAGGCAGCGCAGGCCTATGCCGAGGCTATCGCCTGGGACCTGCCAGCCGATGACGCCTTGTGGGACGGTCACACGAGCATGTCTCCGAGCCGGAGTTGGTGGAGATCGGCGACTTCGTGGCCATCACCACGGGCCAGCGACGCTGGCTGCGGACCCTCAACACCGAGCCCCACCCTGGTGCCGGCGGGCACCGACGCATCCATGGCGCCCGGGCTTTGCGACCAGTGAGGCGCTGGAGCGGTCCATGGCGAGCCCCGGCGACTGGGCCAACCGGAAGACGGCGCCGCCATCGTCCGCCGCGTGACGCTCGGGTCGGTCAGCGCGATACGTGTTGAACCGGCCGCTCGATCTCCTGCTGGGGGGGTTGACGCTCCTCACCCCGGCGGCCCTCCACCTGTTCCTTGCGGCCATTCCGGCGGTCAAGGCTGAATTCGAGCTCTCCGACGCCCTGGCGCAGCTTACCTTCAGCGTGGGCGTGTTTGGCCTTGCCTTCTCAACGCTGGCCTACGGGGCGCTGGGAGATCGCTTGGGACGTCGCCCGGTGCTGCTAGCGGGCATCACCCTGTTCGTGCTCGGCAGCGTGGTCTCGGGCCTTGCCACATCGTTTGCCGGCCTGCTGGCCGGCCGGCTCATCCAGGCCGTCGGCGCCGGCTGCGGCGTGACCCTGGCGCGCGCCATCGCCGGCGACGTGTACGGCGCTGAGGGCATGGTCAAGTCGATCGCCTATCTCAGTCTAGCGTTCGCGCTGGGCGGCCTGGCCGCACCCGGCGTCGGCGGCCTCTTGGTCGATCGGGCCGGATGGCGCGCCATTTTCGCGTTTGCCAGCATCGCGGGACTCGCCGTCCTGATCGGCACCTATCTTCTGGTGCCGGACACGGGAGGGCACACCCCGGCTGGGCGCGGTGCGCCCATGGCCGGCGGCATCTTGAAGCTGCTGCGGCATACCCGCGTCTGCGCGCTGGTGGTGCATACGGGGAGCACCACGGGCACCTTCATGACCCTTGCCACCGCCTCCTCGGTTCTCATGAAGGAGGTGCTCGACCGGCCCGCAGCCGAATTCGGGCTCTATTTCGCCATGATGCCGCTCGGCTTCATCAGCGGCAGCCTTATTTCGAGCCGGCTCGCCAACCGCGCGCCGGTCGAGCGCATGGTGCTCATCGGCGCCGGCATCGGGCTCGCCGCCGTGCTTGTGCAGGCGAGCCTGTTGCTCTCGGGCCGGCTGACGCCGCTGGTGCTGGTCGTGCCCGGCGCGTTTGTGACCTTCGGGCAGGGCCTGTCGCTCCCCTTTGCCCAGGCCGGCGCCATGGCCACCGTGCCCACGCTCGCCGCCACGGCCGCTGGCATCGGGGTATTCGTGCAGAACTTAATGGGCGCGGGCGTCGCCCAGCTCTATGGCCTGATGGCCGACGGGACGGCTATCCCCCTGGTGAAGACCACCGTCGCCATGTCGGCCCTCAGCCTCGCCTCAGCGCTCGCGGCCTCGCTCCTCGCCCGGCCGAAGGCTTAAAGGCGCTCGGCGGGCGTTCGAAATGGTCGCCTTGAGCGGGCGGCTTCAGTCAGCGCGTCAGCGCGCAACGCCGAACACGGCCGTGGCCGGGCATGCGATGCTTCGGTGTTGGGGGGTGTATGGCGCGCGTATTGGGGGGCGTACGGGCGGCGTATGCGCAAAGCCCGGCAAGCGGGGAAGGCCTCAGACCGATCCATCGACGAGGTCGCCGCGCTCAAGAAGCTCGAACGTCATGCCCGCGCTCGCCTTCGAGAAGCACTCCCGCCGGGCAGCCGAGAGCTGCGATGTGGTGAGCCCGCGTTCTCGCAGGGCATTCGGCAACTGACGCAGACCCTAGACGTGCTTGCTCCTCAGGCGCTCCTCCCGGCCGAGTTGAGAACGTCGGATTGGTTAGGTCACGGCCTCGTAGAGGTTGGGTGCGGGGGGCCGAGCGGGCCTCCCGCCCCCGGGCGCCACGCCCGCCCC
>JAFMSC010000406.1 GCA_017353825.1 Hyphomicrobiaceae bacterium
CTGTTCGGCCGCCTCCAGCGCCGCCGCGCTCACCTGCGCGGTGGAGCTCACCTCGCTCGACTGGGTCAGGCTGCCGCCCACCCACGCCGCTGCCCCGACGGCGACGATGAAGACCGTGGAGAGGCCAGCCAACATGACACGCCGCCCTCCCCTCGGGGCTGGCGGCGGCTCCGAGGGGGCCTCAGGGAACTTGCCCTGCCAGGGATCGTACGTGCCAAACGTCCAGATATGGCCCTCAGGATCGCGGCAGGTGTAGCCACGCCCGCCGAATTCATCGTCATCCACGGGAAGGATGACCTCGGCGCCGGCCGCCTTCGCCCGGGCGTGGTGCGCGTCGGCGTCGGGAATCACAAAATAGCAGCTCTGCGTCTCGGCACCGCCGATCTCCTCGGGTTGCTTCATGAACCGCTCGATCGGCGAATCGCCGACCGGTGCCAGCATGATGAGGGCGCGACCGAAAGTGAGTTGGGCGTATATGGGGACGCCGTCGGTGTCGGTTAGCACCGTCTGCTCCTGGAAGCCGAAGGCCTCGCATAGCCAATCGGTCGCCGCCGCAACGTCGCGGTAGCGCATGGCCGTGGCCGGACTCGACGTGGTCGGCATCTGACGCTCTACCCTCTCGCACTCACCGTGCCGCCGTGCCGCTAAACTCGCGCACCGTCTTCTAGAGCGCAAGTGTGGGTTAGACATCGCCCAAGCCCGCCTGCTCGGCGTGCGCCGCGAATGGACCTGATCGTGGCGCTTATGTCACATGGCGGCCGCCAGGACACGCGCCGAAGCCGTCGGTCGGCACCTGGCCGTCCGCCCGTCAGGGTCGGCTGGCCGGACCGAATATCTGGCTGTAATTGACCCAGCGGCGCACGATCTCGGCAGCGATGGTCTCGGCCGAGTTGAGCGGGGCGTAACTCCACGTTTCCAGCCGCTCGAAGCGCAGGGGCAGGGGGCGCGCGGCACCGTGCCGGGCGAGCGCGGCGTGAAAGTGCCTGCGCTTGGGTGCACCGCCCCCGTCGGGTGCGAAGATGTAGACCGGCTTGCCGGTGGCGCAGGCTTCTCCCACCATGTTCACGGAGTCGCCCGGCGTGATGAGCAGATCGGCATGGGCCAGGAAGTGTGGGTAGGGATTGTCGCCCGTGCCGCTCCAGAACAGACGCGGCTTTCCTTCCGTGCCGTCGCGCACGAAGGCGGAGACTTGGGCTGGGGTGCGCCGCGACGGCGTTATCATCAGCCCAGCGCGCAGCCCACTCAAGGAATTGAGGGCCGTCACGAGCCGCGCCAGCGCCGGCTTGGTGTAGCGGTAGGAGCCGTCGGGCCCGCCGAGCAACACCGCCACGCGTGGGACCGGCAGGGCGGCGATGTCGGGCGGCATGGCCCGCCTGAGCTCGGCGAGGCGCCTGGGCGTGAAGCTGTGCGGGGCGGTCAGGGTGGTGATGACGTTGGGACCGCGCAGCCGGTCGTGCTCAGGCACCGAGAACAGGTCCGCGGCGGCTGTGCTCACCCCTGGGTCCTGCAGAATGACGGTGTAAGTGCGGCGGCCGGCGAGCCGCTTGAGCCTGCGGATGTAGGGCGTGGTGAGCCGGCCCACGGAGATGGCAAAGTCGGGCCAGGGCGGGCAAAACTGGCTCGTCTCGGTGCCGAAGCGCTCGGCCGGGCTCACCGGGCCGTAGGGCGAGAGCATTTTGAAGATGCCGGCGGGATCGACGCGCTTTATTTCATAGTCGAGCCCGAGCGCGTCGAACACGCCGCGGGTCTGCACGTCCATGCCTGTCTTGCCATCGCTGATGATCCAGCCGGTGCGGCCGTGCGTTGCTTCAAAGTCCGGTTCCGTCACCACTGTGTCCAGCGCCATTTCTGATCCATGTCCTGACTGTGGGAGAAATATTGTTGCTCACGGCTCCGGCATGGTTCAGATTTCGCGTTAGCGGCAAATCCGCAAGAGCTATAACCCCATGCGTGCCGGCCTCGATGCTACCGATTGGCGCATCCTGAAGGAACTGCAGGCCAACGGCCGCATTACCAATGTGGAGCTCGCCCGCAAGGTCGGCATCTCGCCGCCACCGTGCCTGCGGCGCACCCGCGCGCTGGAGCAGGCCGGCATAATCTCCGGTTATTTCGCCCTGCTCGACGAGAAGGCGCTCGCTTTCGAGGTGATCGCGTTCGCCAACGTTGGCCTCCACAGCCAGGCCGAGCCAGACCTCAGGGCGTTCGAGAACCGGGTGCTTGCCTGGCCGCTGGTGCGCGAGTGCTACATGCTGTCCGGCGAGATCGACTTCATCCTGAAGTGCGTGGCGCCCGATCTCTCCACGTTCCAGGACTTCGTCATCAACGACCTGACGGCGGCAGCCAATGTGGCGAGCGTCAAGACCACGCTCGTCATCAGCCGCGTCAAGTTCGAACCCGGCGTGCCGATCGCCCTAGGCCAGAGGCAGTCCGCAAACCAGGGCGGCCCACGTAAGGGCGCGGACAGGGGCAGTGGCGCTGGGGGCGCGCCCTGAGGAGACGGTCCACGCGGGCGCTCGGCCGCAATTCCCGCGCGGAATATGAAGGGTGCGGCCCACGTTGTTGTAGAGTTGTGGAGGCAGCGCGTGACGGATGACATCCGCGACCGGATGGTGTCGGTTCTGCCGCGCCTTCGGCGGTTCGCGTATGCCCTGACCGGCAACACCGAGCAGGGAGACGATCTGGTCCAGGACGCCTGCCTGCGCGCGTTGTCGCGTATGGATCTGTGGCAACCCGGCACCCGCCTCGACTCCTGGATGTACCGGATCGCCCAGAACATCTGGCTGGACCGGCTGCGGGCCAACAAGGTCCGCGGCGAGGTGGTGGACATCGAGGCGATGGAGGGCATGACGGGCTCGGACGGGCGCCAGGTGGCCGAAAGCGAGCTGACGCTGCAGGCGGTGGCGGCGGCCATGGGACGACTGCCGGCTGAGCAGCGCGCCATGGTCGCGCTGGTGTGCATCGAGGGCGCCTCCTACAAGGAGGCAGCTGAGATCGTTGGTGTGCCGGTGGGCACCGTCATGAGCCGGCTGGCGCGGGCCCGCCGCACGATCCACGCCCTCCTCAACACGCGTGGGCGACCCAACGGCGCGCGCCTGCAGGAAAAAACAGAGTCGTGAGCACGATGAATGATGCAGGCCAGAAAGCGATGGCGCTGGTCGACGGCCAGCTGGCTCCGGCCGACGTTCCGGACTTGGTAGAGGAGTTGGCCCGCGATGCCGCGCTGGTTGCCGAGCTGCAGGAGTACCTCGCGCTATCGCGGAGCCGGATGGCCGTGGTCTATGCGGGCAAAGCCGAGGAGCCCGTGCCGCGTCGGCTCATTGATGCCGTCTTGAGCGCCGCTGCGCCCGCAGGTGGCCAAGAGCAGGAGCCAGGGCCGATCGCGGGCTTGCGCCAACGCCTTCCGGCCTGGTTGCGCGGTAGCTACCGGGTCCCCGCCTGGTGCCTCGCGGCCGGGCCGGCGCTCGCAGCCGCGGCCGCGGTGGCGGCCGTTGCGGGCTATCTCGCCACGTCCGCCCCAGGTCGCATGGTGGTGGTTGAGGCCGACCTGACGGCTGCCCTAGAGCGCACGCAGAGCGGCAAGGATGCCGCTCTGGCCACGCTGCGGCCGGCGCTCTCGTTCAACAATAAGGCCGGGACTTGGTGCCGGCAGTTCGAGGTGCAGAACGCCAACCGGGAGGTTTCGCACGCCCTGGCCTGCCGGGCCGATGGCGGGCAATGGAATGTCGTGGCATCGACGCCGCTGGCCGCTAGTGGCGGATTCGCGCCGGCGGGCGCCGACGGGCGCAAGACGGTCGACGACCTGGTCACGTCTATAATGCAGGGCAATCCGCTGTCCCAGGAGGAGGAGTCCGCAGCCATCGGCCAGCGCTGGGAGCGGCCGGTGGTCCCGCAGTAAGCGACCCGGGCGAGCCGGAAATATTTTGTGGAGCCGGCATATTCTGGCCGAGATTGGCCCCCAACTTAGGGATCGCGTTTTCGTGAGTCGTCCACGCGTACCACCCCTTCGTGGTTGGCTGCGCCTCCGATGCCCGCACCTCGGCGGCGCAGCCCCAGCCACAAGCGGCCCGGCGGCGCCCGCGGATCCTCCGTAGGC
>JAFMSC010000407.1 GCA_017353825.1 Hyphomicrobiaceae bacterium
GTCGGCCAGCGAGGCCGGCTGGCGGGCGGTCACCCCGGTCGTCGCGGCCGCGCTGCAGGCCGGCAACGGCGCGTTGGCGCAGGCCGGCGTGCGCTTGATTCCGATCGGAGCACCGGAGTGGGTGCCCGAGGGGCGGCGGCACCGCATGGCGGTGATGGTCGAGGTCTTCAATCGCGAGGTGGCGCGCATGCTGATCGAGCGCGCCGGCGAGGAGATCGAGGTTGCGGTCGGGCTGCCCGACGCCCGCCTTGCCGGTCTCGGGCGCCGCCAACGATCGGCCGTGCAGGGTCTGACGGCGCACGCGCTCGCTGAGCTGATCGTCAATTCCGCCTGGCCGGCCATCGCTCACTTCCGCGCGACGGTGCGGGCAAGCTAAGCGTCACCGCCGGCGCTTTCCAACAGAGACAGATAGGCGCCTCGCAGAGCTTGGTGCACGTGCGCCTCGGTGAAGCCCTGCAGGACGCGCAGGCGTGCGGCTGCCCCCATGCGTTGGCGCAGGTCCGTATCGCGCGCCAGCTGCTCCAGGGCGGCTGCAAGGGCGGGAGTGTCGCGGGGGGGCACCACGAGACCCTCCACGTCGTGGCGCACAAAGGCGCGGCCGCCGGCGGCGTGGCTAACAATGAGGGCTCGGCCGCACGCTGCCGCTTCCAACAGCACGCGCGGCAGGCCTTGGCGGGCGTGCGCCGGCCACACGCAGATCTCGGCGCGGCGCCAGATCTCCCTGCTGTCGGTCGGCCAGCCCGTGCGGCGAACGCCAGGATGCAGGCTCCAGCGATTCCACTCCCCCGCTAGCGCGTCCGGCTCGGGGGCCTGGGCGCGCTCCGCTTGGCGTTCGCCGTGAATTTCCAGCTGCAGGCGAACGCCGCGCGCCCACAGCCTCTCGAAGGCCTGGAACAGCTCCCGCAGCCCGCTCCCCTGCTCGATCTCGCCGACAAACGCCGCGACGGGCATCTCGGTCGGTGACGGCGGCAGTACGGGGTAGACGTCGGGGTCGACGCCGGCGCCGCCCAGCACCGCAAATCGGGCGCCGGGGTCGACGCCCTGCGCACGCAAGTCACCGAGGTCATCCTCGCACCCCACCAGCAGGAACGAACCCGGCTTGCGCAGCAGCCCCGCCAGCAGCCGCAGGGCCAGTCGGCGGTAGGGCCAGACCAAACCTCCCGGCTGCGGCTCGAGCGCCCTCAGATCGGGCAGATGCACGATGATCCGCTCTGCCCGCACCACCTGGAGGGCGAGGGCGGCGAGGGCGGCAGCTTCCATGCCGACGGTGTGCACAACGCCGGGGCGCTCGGCCTCCACGATGCGGGCAAGTGTCCAGGCTTCCTTTGCCTTGGCCGCCGGGTTCCGCCAGGCGGTTGCGCAGTCGATCTCGATGAGGCCCACGTCCGGCGCGCCAAGACCGTCGGTGCCTGTGCGCGAGCCGACCACCACGATCTCCCGGGCAAAGCCCCTTAGAGCGCCCAGCAGGACCTGGCAATGCGCCAGCGCCTCCCGGTCGGCCCCGGCCACAACCACCACTTTTCCCGGCGCAGCGCCGATAGCGGAAGAAGCCGCCCGATCCGCAACATCCGTCCTGATCGTATTTATCATGCGCCGACTCGTAGCGTCGGGTGAGGCCGGCGAGCGTAGAAGCGACACGCGCCGTTCAGAAGGCCCCGAGCGCGGGTGTCCACAGGAGCGGGTACCAGCACCGGCGTCCCCCAGAAAAAAGCAAGGGCCGGCACTAGGGCCGGCCTACAAGTCCCTGCGTGCCTCCTTGGTTTGCGGAGATGGCCCGGCTCTACGACCTGACCCCGGGGGGCTGGGGGGCTGAGTATTCCGAGGCCTTGTCGCGAACCGGGCCGAGAGGCAACGACTGCGAACGTCGCAGCCCATTGCGGCACTACCACGGCCGGGCCGCGTCGTCATTTTGGCCGAAACGAGGAGATTTCGGCGGCGTTTCCAGCTAGGGCGCGACAGGCGCATAGGCGCGCGGCGCGTGCGCGGCTATCATTGCATCTTCCCTGTGGATTCCCTGTGGACAGAAACGAACAAGCCGATGGCGGAACATCCAGAATCCATTCTCGAAGGCAAGCAGAGGCCGTTCACTGGGCGGGAGTTCTTGGAGTCGCTGCGCGACGGACGCGAGGTCTTCATTTATGGCGAGCGCGTGAAGGACGTGACCGCGCATCCCGCCTTTCGCAATGCCGCAGCCTCCGCGGCCAAACTCTATGATGCGCTGCACGACCCCAAGACAAAGGACGTGCTCACCGCACCCACCGACACCGGCTCCGGCGGCTATACCCACCGTTTCTTCAAGGCCGCCCGCTCGCGCGAGGATGTGATCGCTCAGCGCGACGCCATCGCGGCCTGGGCGCGCATTACCTACGGCTGGATGGGCCGCAGCCCGGACTACAAGGCCGCCTTCCTCAACACGCTTGGGGCCAATGCGGAGTTCTACGGCAAATTCGCCGGCAACGCGCGTGCTTGGCATAAGCGCGGCCAGGAGGCCGTGCTCTATCTCAACCACGCCCTCGTCAACCCGCCCATCGACCGCAATAAGCCGGTGGAGCAGGTTAAGGACGTGTACATCACCATCCAGAAGGAGAACGACGCCGGCATCTACGTCTCCGGTGCCAAGGTGGTGGCCACCAACTCGGCGCTCACCCATTACAATTTCCTGGGCCAGAACATGGGCCAGGAGATCATCGACCCGAGCATGGTCGTGATGTTCATCGCGCCCATGAACGCGCCCGGCATCAAGCTCATCTGCCGGCCGAGCTACGAGCTGGCGGCTGCCGCCTCCGGCTCGCCGTGGGACTACCCGCTTAGTTCACGCTTCGACGAGAACGACGCCATTTTCATCTTCGACAACGCCTTCATCCCATGGGAGAACGTGCTGATCCACCGCGACATGGAACGGCTCAAGGCATTCTACCCGCGCTCGGGCTTTGTCAACGGCTTCACCCTGCAGGGAGCCACGCGCCTGGCCGTGAAGCTTGACTTTATATCCGGCCTCCTCTTTAAGGCGGCGCGCGCCACCGGCACGGAAGCATTCCGTGGTGTGCAGGCCCAGATCGGCGAGGTGATCGGCTGGCGCAACCTGTTCTGGTCCCTGTCCGACGCGATGTGCTGCAACCCGGAGCCGTGGGTGGATGGGGCGGTGCTCCCCAACATGCGCGCATCAACGGCCTATCGTCTGTTCATGACTGAGGCCTACCCGTCGGTGCGGCAAATCGTGGAGCGCGTGATCGCCTCGGGGCTCATCTACCTCCCCTCGCACGCGCGCGATTTCAAGAATCCCGACATCGACAAGTATCTGGCCCGCTACGTGCGCGGCTCCAACGGCATCGACTACAAGGAGCGCATCAAGGTCATGAAGATGCTCTGGGATGCCGTTGGCAGCGAGTTCGGCGCTCGGCACGAACTCTACGAGATGAACTACGCCGGCAGCCACGAACTGGTGCGCCTGTTCCCGCTGCAGCAGGCCCAGGCCTCCGGCGCCCTCAACGAGATGCTGGCATTTGCCGAGCAGTGCATGGCCGACTACGACGAGGACGGTTGGACTGACCCAGATTACCGCAGCAACGAGGACGTCTCGATCATGGGGAAGCTCGGTCGTGGGCAATCGACGTGAGCCCGCATTGCCCCGAACCGGGAGCAGCGGAGCAATGGGGCTTGCCCTATTGCGCCTTACGACCCAACGCCGCCAAAACGCAATCGGACACCCGGACGGGGGAGTGTCCGGATGCCCGACAAGGCGGGGCGTCGGAGGAGACCGCCCCAGCCTCAATCTGTAACGCGCCAGCAGGCGTGATCCGTCGGGATGACTCCGCGGCTCAGTCCCTCGGTCCGCCACCCTCAGCGCCGGCCGCGGCACGCCGCATGAACCCATGATGGTGCCACCCGTGACCACCTTGGCCGCGCAAGGCCTGCCGCATGACGACACTGGCGACGACCTTTTGGTCGTCGGTAAGCGAGGCGTAGAACGGCCGGAACGCCCCGGCCAGCGCCTTCGCCCGCTCGGCCCGCTCGGCCATGCGCTCGCTGATCCGATCGAGCCGGTCGGCCAGCGAGGGACGCTCACCAGGGCCGCGCTCACGTGCCGCCCGC
>JAFMSC010000085.1:0-5575 GCA_017353825.1 Hyphomicrobiaceae bacterium
CAGGGCAACGGTACGGTTGGGTTTCGTGGCCGGCGCTTGGGATGGTCCGAGAGTTCCAGGAATGCACGAAGAAGCATCCACTCAGCATCACGGCGCCGCTGCAGCCTGCGAAAGGAACGGCAGCAGACCGACCACGGTGTGGGTCATCAGTTCCGATCTCTCTAAACACGGGCGTCGACTTTCAGATTGACCGGTGTGGTCCACGGGACTAGCGACCTGCACGGCCCTCCTCGCATGACCCGCCGATATCCCCCCAATAGGGGATGCCAATTTCCGAACATGTCCCCCAAGTGAAGGTTCAAATCACGTTGCTCATGGAGGCATCGTTGCCAACCTCAATCGCTGGGGGTGGGGACCAGACGCCGTGCGCGGACCTTAAGGGTGTGCGTGTCCTTGTTGTCGAGGACCAATGGCATGTTGCCAACGCGCTGAAGTTGCTCCTGGAAATCGAAGGCATGGTGGTAGACGGGCCAGCCTCCACCGCGGCTGATGCCCTCCGGCTGGCGGCTGAGCAGAAGCCCGAGCTTGCTGTCGTCGATATCAATCTCAAGGGCAAAATGGCCTACGGCCTGATCGACCAGCTACGCGATCAAGAGGTCCGCATCGTGGTCGTCTCCGGCTACGCGGTGCTGCCACAGCTGACGGAGAAGGTCGTTGCCGTCCTGCAGAAGCCGGTCAACGGACAACAGTTGCTAGGGGCCCTGCGCCGCGCCCTCTCGCGGTGACCTTACAGGTGGTGCGGCAGGGTGCGGCCCGGCGCTCCCCGCGCCCTGGGCCCCCCGAATGGGATGCGGCGGCTGCCTTGCGTTTAGGGCAAGTGTTCGCCCGACATCGGGCAAATCCGCTTCGAGGCGCGCCGCCCTTGTCCGCCTGGTGTCCGCCTGACGCCTGGCTGCGCTCGTTCACTGCGGAAAGCGAGGGCGCAACACCTCCGGCGATAGCTTCCTACTTCCGGCCCAGCATCTTGAGGATCCGCTCGCGTTCGGAGAGCCATCCCGCGCGGTAAGAGCTGGCAGCGTCGTCCCCGGCCGTAAGTGCGAGGGCGCGGTCGATGTCTGCCAGCGCCAGATCCAGCTTGCCCACCTTGAGGTAGAGGCCGGCGCGCCGATCCGTCTCAAGGGCCTCACCGACCTTCATTCCATTGGTCAGAGGCAACCTGAGGCCCTCCGGCGCCATGGGCGGCGGTTTCATCTGCTGGGCGTGGAGTTCCATCAGCCTTGTCGTGTCCTTTATCGCGAGCTCGTATTTCTCGAACTGTTCATAGACACTGCGCCGCTCGAGATAAGCCTCGTACTTCTCTGTCCAGGCGACTCCTTGCGGTGCATCACCGGCAACGTCGATAGCCTTGGTCAGGTATTCGATCGCCCGGTCAAAATTTTGGTCAGGGCCGTTACGGTAATACCGGCCGAGATTTGAAAGCGCGTAGTAGTTCCGAGGATCGATCTCGATGGCCTTCTCCAGATCGGCCCGCAGCTTGGCCCGCTCCTCCAAAGGGTGGCAAGAGCTGCGTTGAACGTACGCCTCGGCCAGGTCGGGCCCCTTCAGCGTGCCGCTCTCGATGAGCTTCGTGCAGTCGAGGAGGCTGAGGCCATCACAGAATTCGTGCGAGAAGCCCCCGCCCCCGCCACAGACCTCGGTTTGCGCACTCGCCTCGAGCGTTGATAATAGTCTGGAGACACCGAGGACAACCATCAAGACTCCGGCGCTGAGCGTCGAAACTCGTGAGCGCATTCTGAGTTCTCCCCCCATGGAGCCATCATTCCCAATCGGCGATGGCGACGATGAGCTGACCAATCCTGGATGCGTTGACCTTGATTACCACCCGAGAGATGCTTTGTGCAGACATTGCTTGAACAAATTAATTCCGAGCGCTGCGGCGCCGGCCATCCCCAGCTGGCGGTTCATTTCCTTCCCGATAGGCAGACGCGGAAGGGTTGACAATCGTCACATGCAGGGCCTGCAACGGGGGGAGTGTAGCCACCCCGTTACATGGATGTAACGCGCACGCCCTGGGCGCCGCGTTTTAGGGATGATGCCGATGCCAAGACCAAGAAGCCGCTCGCTTGGATCGGCTATCCTCCGGACGCGGAGCCGTACCTTGAGAACTGGCAGATCGACTAGGCCATCAGGCTGCGGGCGGAGGCCAAGCCAAAATCCTGAGAAGGGAAAGCTTCGTGAGGGTTCGCCTCCCTCCGTCCGCACCACGATCAATGATTCAATAGGTCTTCCGTCCCGGTTGCAGTTGTAGCCAAGCGCGCTCGACGCTACCGGCCGTCTCCGCAGCCTTGGAGGAGGCGGAGTGGATGCTCGGCTCAGCTCGCGTGCTCCTCGATTAGCTCCGCCACTCGCGATACATAGAGCGTGGTCGTGCCCAGGCGACATCACGGCCGCATCTTCAGGGCTGGCACAACTCCCGCCGCGGCACGGGTGAGGAAGCCGGCCAGCCGGGGGTGGCCCGAACAGCGCCAGATGAGCTCCTTGGCTTCCTCCCTGGTCTTGCCGCGCTTGCGCGCGAATCCCATCGCGCGCTTGACGACGCGCGAGACCGATTGCGCGTGAACCGCCAGGTGGTGATGATGTTGCCCCGCGAGAGGGCGGGCAGTGTCGACGCCATCCGCCGCAGAGGCGAGCCACGCGACAGCCTCGGGGGGGCAAGGCGGGCAAGGCTTGGCGGGCCGGCCTCGCGCCAATTCAAAAGATGCGCCACCACCGAACAGGCTTCACGGGGTTCCGAGAACGCTTCCGTGGCACACACCTACTGGCCGTTCGAATGAGCGCCTCGGGCAGAGCCACCTCGGTGCCGGCGGGCGGCAGCGGTAAGGGTCGGGTAGCATAGGGTGGTCGGGGCGGCGTCAAGAGGACGGGCCAGGCGCGGCCCGCCCGGCCGGCGAGCGGCCTCGATCAATGGCGCCCTCGCGGGTCGCTGAGGTCGCTGAGGACGCCCTCCTTCGGCACCTCCGGCGCCGCCATCGCCAGCTGCAGCACCCTGAGGCACTCGTTGGCGAGCGCCCGTCTCTCGCACGGAGCCATGGTGCGGACCTTGGACGGCGTGAGGCTCGTCAGCAGCGCCGTGATGCGGGAGGCGAGGTTCATCGCTCCACCTCCCGGTCGATGGAGGCTGCGAGCCCAATGGCGCCGGCATATTGGCAGACGTGGGCCAATGGGTTGGCGGCATCCGCGTCGAAGTCCCGACCGAGCACGAGGCGCTCGCCGGCGACGGGCGGGACGCGATGGGACGTCGTGTTCATGCTAGCCGTGATGGCCACAAGTTGTGCGTCGGTGAGCTGACGCAGATGACTGGGTGTGGGCACGGTGATGGTCCCTCCTACGCTGAAACATAGAAACCGGCGAGGGATGGTGCGGAAGCCCCCGCCGGCATTGGGCCTAAAGTCTAGGGAGAGCTTGCCAGGTTGTCAGTGCACATTAGAACGCATTGTGTACCTGGGCAACTCTTAACTGGGAGACGTACTCTGCCAGCCATGCGCCGAGAGAAGATGACCGAGACCGTCACGATCCGGCTGGGCAAGAGCGCCAAGGCGGGGCTCCAGGCCCTGGCCGACGCCGACCACCGCAAGCTTGCAAGCTACCTCACCCTCGTTCTGGAGCGGCACCTTGCGAACAAGCAGGCAGCGAAGCCGAAGAAGGGGGGCAAGTGATGACCACGCTTTCGCGCCAGCCGGACGGCTCCTACCACGGCTCCTACAAAGGCAGGGAGTTCACCGTGCGCGAGGAGCAGGTGGAGGAGCGTATCACCACCACCTACGCTCGCGCCGCGACGCATTGGGTGGCGCGGTGTGGCACCATTGAGTATCGGTCCAGGATCAGGCCTAACCGCGACGATGCCGTCCAGGGCCTCCTCCGCGAGCTGGACAAGGCCGACGCTATCGTGCCCGAGCTTGACGCCTTGCTGACCCGCTGGGCGGAGGAGATCAAGGCCATCGTCCCGCTGCTGAACGACAGCGATGCGGTCGCGCGCGCGCAGCTGGAGGATTTGCGATTCCAGCTCGGCAGGCTTGATGCGGACGTGCGCCTGCGGGCCGTCCGCTTCGAGGAGAAGCTGTCGAGTCTCAAGGCTCGCATGCAGCACCCTGCTGGATCTGTTCCACATCCGGTGACGCGGTGGTAGAACGTACCGTGTGCTTACTAAGTGCAGATAGAACGCTTGTTCCGTGTCCGTACGGTGCTTTCCCACGCGCTCGGGAAGGCTCGACCGCTGACGCCCGTCGTGACGGAACTGGTGACGAGATGGCCACCCCGGGTGAAGCGCTCCCCGTGCTGCTGGCCGGGGCTCGGCGACGTGACCCCCACCCTGGACGCGGTTCTGAGATCAGCCGTATAGCTCGGGCGCCATGCTGCGTCGGCGGTGGCCGAGCTGCCCTCGAACCAAGGTCGCTCACCCTGGGCGTAGTCTCACGCCTCCTGGAGAGATGACTGGGGCTCGGTCCTCGAGCCCGTGCACCTTGTCAGTTTGCGTGGTGACCTCACGTCCTGGCCCTCTTCTGCCCTCGGCAGCAACGCATGGTTCAGCCGGAACGGAGGTACGGGCCCTCGGTCGTGATGATGTTCGGCAGCCACGTTAGAGGCCCGGTAAGAGCGGCCCATTGGAAGCTCGCCTATCGAGCCAGTACCGCGCCGAGGCCTTCACCTCCTCGCGCAGCTCGTTCTGCCCTTCGACGATCCACCTGAGGTAGTCCTCGGGCACGGCGTCGAAGCGCTCGCCGCGGTGCATCCCGAATCGGAGGACGCTGAGCAGCGCCGGCTCGCTCGACCAGCGCACGATTTCCGGCCAAGTCGCGTGTTTGATGATCTCTTTGAACACACCCGCCGTGACGATGGCGTCGGACAGGGCTCGGTGCGGGCTCAGGGTGTGGCGGTCGATGTTGAAAGGGTTCACGAGCCCCAGGCGGTAGCGGAGGGCCTGGTTGCTGTGGGAAAGAAGGTCCGGCCAGATTCGCAGGGCGGACTTATAAGTGCAGGCCCACAGGGCATCGCCTAGTCGGTGCTCAAGGAAGGAACGTTCGAAATCGGCATTGTGTGCCACATAGGCGTCTGCGCCCTTGAACTGGTCGATCACGTCGTCGAGCTGGGGCGCGAAGGCAAGGTCTTCGTCGATCAGGTGATGCACCGCGCTCGACTCCGGCGGCACTGGGATGGGCGGCCGTACGAGGGCTGAGCGCTGGTTGGCGATGGTGCCGTCCCTGAGCAGGTCCACCGAAGCGATCTCGATGATCGCGTCGGCGTCCGGGTCGATGCCGGTGGTCTCGATATCGATGATGCGGATGGTCATGCTGGCTCCCGAGCATGCGCCATAATTCGCGTTCGCGTTAGGGGCCGCGCTGCTCTAGCCTGTGCACGCCAGCCCAGAACGACGCGGACTGATAGCCGCAATCCTAGGCGATGGCGTGGGTGGTTTCGCGCACGCAGGCACCCTCCTGCAACTTATGATTGTGTAACATGCTATTACCTTCAAGAGTGGCGAATCAGATCGACTTAATCCTGCCGTGCGGGTCGCAATCCCCGAACCGCTCCTCCCTCGTGGGCCCCGGCTGCCCCACAGCCAGGGCCCTTACGTTTT